>DAOUBZ010000234.1:0-7296 GCA_034432515.1 Chloroflexaceae bacterium
GGCGGCGTAGCCGCCAAAACCAACGAACCAAACGCCTCGTGGGGCAGTGCAGCCGACCCACACCCCACTGCGGGAGTCGGACGGTGCTCACGCCCTGGTCACGTAACCCGACAGGGTGTGTTACCATGAGCGCGGCAGCAGCCCACCCGGAAGAGGAGCGCCCGATGAGCAATGATTCTGGCCCCGGCGATCAGGATGGAGCGCGTGGCGAGCGCGCGTCGCCCCGGCCCGCTATCCCGCGCAGCCGCGAGACCCTGATCGAACAGCGCATCCGTGAGGCCGAGGCGGCCGGCCAGTTTCACAACTTGCCTGGCGCCGGCAAGCCACTGCGGCTCGACGACGACGACCATGTGCCCGAAGAGCTCCGCGTTGCCCACCGCCTGCTGAAGAATGCCGGCTACGCCCCGCCGTGGATCGAGCTCCAGCAGCGCATCCGCGAGGAGCAGGTGGAGCTCGATCGCTGGCGCAGCCGGGTCACCGGGCGCTGGGCGCAGACGGGGGAGTTGGAGCGCGCGCGGCTCCGTGCCGAGTACGAGGAGCGGCTACGCGACCTGAACCGCCAGATCAGCCTCTACAACCTCATCGCCCCGCCCGCGGCCGGCCAGTTGCCGCTCTACCGGCCAGACGGCCTGTAGGGCCGAAGCATTGGCTGCGCCAATGCTTCGGCCCTACAGGCGCCAATGCTTCGGCCCTATGCCGCGCGGGCGGCATGGGGCTTGAGCTCCTCGGTGCCCTCGGTGGCGTTCTCGATGCGCGCCACCGCATCGCGTGGCAGCACCACGCGGAAGTTGGCCCGATACTGCTCCCAACGGGCGAGGATCTCGGCGCCGCGCGGACTGCCCGTGAGCTCCACGTGGCGACGGATGAGTTGCTGGATGCGCGCCTCATCGCGGGCGGTGAGCGGTCGCAGTTCGATCAGCTGCGGGTTGTAGCGGCGCTCGAAGGTGCCAAGCTCATCGAAGACATAGGCGATGCCGCCAGTCATGCCGGCGCCGAAGTTGCGCCCGGTCGGCCCGAGGATGAGGACGGTGCCGCCGGTCATGTACTCACAGCCGTGGTCGCCCACGCCCTCAACGACTGCGGTCGCCCCGCTATTGCGTACGGCGAAGCGTTCGCCGACCTGGCCGGCGGCGTAGAGTTCGCCACCGGTGGCGCCGTAGAGCAGCGTATTGCCGGCGATCACGTTCTCGTGCCAGGCGAAGCGGGCCTGGGTGTCAGGCGCGATGGTGATCACACCGCCGTTCATGCCCTTGCCGACGTAGTCGTTGGCCTCGCCGATGAGGCGCAGTTCGACGCCTGGTGCATTGAAGGCGCCGAAGCTCTGCCCGGCGCTGCCCCGCAGGGTGATCGTGATCGTGCCGCTGGGTAGCCCCTTGTCGCCGTAGATCTGACCGATCGCACCGGCGAGGCGCGTGCCGACGCTGCGGTCGCGGTTGCGGATGCGATAGTTCAGGCTCACCGGGCCGCGGGCGGCCAGCGCGCCGCGGGTGTCCTGCATGATCCGGTCGTTGAGACTGTCCTCGGTGGGGAGCTGGTTGCCCTTGCCGATGTGGCGGATCTCCCGCCCGGCGATCAGACGGGCGGCGCCAAGCACGGGCGTGAGGTCGAGCTCATCGGCGGCGGGAATGCCCGTGCGGCGCTGGCGCAGCAGGTCGGTGCGGCCCACCGCTTCGTCGAGTGAGCGTAGGCCGAGGCTGGCGAGCAACTCGCGGATCTCCTGGGCCAGGTAGCGGAAGAAGGCCATGACCATCTCGGGCTTGCCGGGAAACTTGGCCCGCAGTTCGGCCCGCTGGGTAGCGATGCCGACCGGGCAGGTATTGTTGTGGCAGGCGCGCGCCATGATGCACCCCTCGGCGACCAGCGCCGCGGTGCCGAAGGAGAACTCATCGGCGCCCAGCAGGGCGGCCATCACCACATCGCGGCCGGTCTTCAGCCCACCGTCGGCGCGCACGCGCACGCGACCGCGGAGCCCGTTGAGCACCAGGGTCTGCTGGGTCTCGGCGAGGCCGAGCTCCCAGGGCACGCCAACGTTCTTGATGCTGCTGAGCGGCGCGGCGCCGGTGCCGCCCGCGTGGCCGCTGATCAGAATGATGTCGGCATAGCCCTTGGCCACGCCCGCAGCGACGGTGCCGACGCCCGCCGTGGCCACGAGCTTGACACTGACGCGCGCGTTGGGATTCACCTGCTTGAGGTCGTAGATCAGCTGGGCCAGATCCTCGATGCTGTAGATGTCGTGGTGCGGTGGCGGCGAGATCAGGGCCACGCCCGGGACGGTATGGCGGATGCGGGCGATCTCTTCGTTGACCTTGTGGCCGGGGAGTTGACCGCCCTCGCCGGGCTTGGCTCCCTGGGCCATCTTGATCTGCAGCTCACTGGCGCTGGCGAGGTAGGCGGGTGTTACCCCGAAGCGGCCCGAGGCCACCTGTTTGATACGGCTGTTGCGCTCGTCCTTGAAGCGATCGGCGTCCTCGCCGCCCTCACCGCTGTTGGCCAGGGCGCCGAGGCGGTTCATAGCGATCGAAAGCGTCTCGTGCGCCTCCTTGCTAGTTGAGCCGTGGCTCATAGCGGCAGTGCTGAAGCGCTTGACAATCGCCTCCACCGGCTCAACTTCGTCCAGCGGGACGGGCGGGCCAGCCGGGACAAACTCGAGCAGGTCGCGCAGATCGGTGGGCGGGCGGCCATTGACCAGGTCGGCGTAGGCACGGTAGGTGGCGTAGCCCTCGGCGCTGAGCTTGTCGTGGCTGTCGCCGTTGAGCGCGTGCTTGTTCTGCACGGCCCGGTGCAGCGCGTGGACCACGGCGGGGCTGAAGGCGTGGTACTCGCCGTCCTTCTTGAACTTGTAGAAGCCCGGGTGGGGCAGTACCGGGGCCGTCTGGCCGTAGGCGCGGCTATGGCGCGCGCGGATCTCGTGTTCCAGCCGGGCCAGGCCCATGCCGCCAATGCGCGAGGGCGTGCCGGTGAAACAATCGTCCACCAGGTCCTGGTCGAGGCCCACCACCTCGAAGATCTGGGCGCCACAGTAGCTATCCAGCGCAGAGATGCCCATCTTCGACATCACCTTGAGCAGCCCCTTCTCCAGCGACTGCACGAGGTTGTGCTCGGCCTCTTCAGCCAGGGTGCGCGAGCGCGGGTCATCGAGCAGCTTTTCGACCGTCCCACCGCTGGTGGCCTTCTGCTTGAGCGCCTCGCGCTCCACGGCGAGCTGGCGCACGGTGGCCAGCGCGAGGTAGGGATTGACGGCCTCGGCGCCATAGCCCGCGAGGCACGCCAGGTGATGTACCTCGCGCAGTTCGCCCGTCTCGGCGAGCAGACTACAGAGGGTGCGCAGGCCGGTGCGAATGAGATGGTGATGCACGGCGCTGACTGCGAGCAGGGCGGGGATGGGCGCATGCCCGGCATCCACGCCGCGGTCGCTGACGATCAGGATGGTGGCGCCGGCGCGGACCGCATCGGCGGCCGCGCTGCGGAGGCGCTCGAGGGCGCTCGGCAGGCTCTCGTCGGGGCGCAGGAACGCCTGCACCGTGGCCGTGCGCAACGCCGGATCGGTCTGGGCGCGGATGGCGGCGAGCTGCGCGTCGCTGAGCACCGGCGAGGTAAGCTGGAGCAGGTGGGCGTGCTCGGGCGTCTCGGCGAGGATATTGCCGCGGCGGCCCAGGCCCACGCTGAGCGACATCACCGAGTCCTCGCGCAGTGAGTCGATCGGCGGGTTGGTAACCTCGGCGAAGCGCTGCTTGAAGTATTGGTAGAGCGGGCGGCCCAGTTCGAGCTGCGAGAGCACCGCCGCCGGCGTATCGTCGCCCATCGAGCCCACCGGCTCATGGCCGGTGCTGGCCATGGGCTTGAGGATCACGCTGAGCTCCTCGGCGGTGTAGCCAAAGGCCATCTGCAGCGGTTGCAGTTCCGCGATCGGCGCTGGCTGGTGGTCGGCCGCCTCGGCGGTCAGCCGCCGGCGATCGGCGATCTGCCGCAGGTGCTGGTGCACCCAGGCCTCGTAGGGCTGCAGGGCGGCCAGGTAGGCTTTGACGTCCTCGTCGGTGAAGAAGCGCCCGGTGGCGGTATCGACGGCGATCATCTGGCCCGGGCCGAGCTTGCCCTTGTGTACGACACGGTGCTCGGCGACGCCCACGGCGCCTACCTCGGAACCGGAGATGACCAGGCCGTCATCGGTGACGACGTAGCGGGCCGGGCGCAAACCGTTACGGTCGAGGGCCGTACCGACGATGCGCCCGTCGGAGAAGGTCAGCGCCGCCGGCCCGTCCCAGGGCTCAACCAGGCAGGCGTGGTACTGGTAGAAGGCGCGCAGCGCGGGGTTGACATCGGCGACCTTCTCCCAGGCATCGGGTACGAGCATCGCGAGGGCGTGGCGAATATCGCGTCCACCCATCACCAGCAACTCGAGCGCATTATCGAGCATAGCCGAGTCGGAACCGCGCTCGTCGAGCACCGGGGTCAGCGCGGCCGGGCCATCAACGGCGCCGCTGGCCAGGAAGTCCTCAGGCAGGTGCAGCACCGCCTGGCGGGCCCGCATCCAGTTGGCGTTGCCCTGGATGGTATTGATCTCGCCATTGTGCGAGAGCATGCGGAAGGGCTGGGCCCGATCCCAGGTGGGGAAGGTATTGGTCGAGTAGCGCTGGTGATAGACGGCGATTGCCGTGACATAACTCGGGTCGCGCAGGTCGCGGTAGAAGTCAGCGAGGTAGCTACCGAGCATCAGGCCCTTATAGACGATGGTCCGGCTGGAGAGCGAGGGCACATAGGCGGCGATGCGCTCACGGCTGAAGCCCGCTTCGATCGCCTTGCGCACCAGAAAGAGCGTGCGCTCATAGGCGACCGCGTCGAGGCCAGCGGGGCGCGCGATGAGCGCCTGGCGGATGAGCGGCATCGCGTCGCGGGCCCGCTGCCCGAGGGCCGCAATCTCCACCGGCACCTCGCGCCAGGCCAGTAGCCGCAGGTCACGGGCGGCCAGTTCATCGGCGACGATGCGGCAGGCCGCGTCACATTCCTCTGCGTCCTGCGGGAGGAAGAACATGCCAACTGCCAGATCGGCAGGGTCGGCGGCAATGCCCTGGCGTTCCAGTTCACGGAGCATTACCTCGCGCGGGATCTGGGTCAGCACACCGGCGCCATCGCCGGTCTTCGCATCATCAGCGACGGCGCCCCGGTGCTCCAGGTTGCCAAGCGCCTCAAGCGCCATGACCAGGATCTCGTGCCCGGGCTGGCCGCTGATCCGGGCAACAAAGCCGATCCCACAGGCATCGTGCTCAAAGCGCGGGTCGTACAGGCCGTGAGCGTCTCGCGCAGGAAGTTGCATCACTCTCACCTTCATCCAGCTTGATAACAAGACAAAAGCCCGCCGGGCCCTCCGATCGTCGAGGGTGAGGCGAGCGCCATTGGTATTCTGGCCGCCGATTGCGGCGGATACGTCACTAGCCCCCGTGGCGCGCCGCTGCGCTCCGGAGGTGGGTCGGGCATACTGCGCTGGGCCCGAGCGGGTTGGACGAACGAGTGAACCGAGGGGGCAAAAAGCCGCCGCCGGGCTCCGTCATTGAGCCTCCGGCGGCGCTGCAATGCACCGCACACTGAAGGGTTAAACACTGGTTGCGTATTATTAAGGAATATACAATGTTCTCTCTGCACTGTCAATAGCGATGTCCAATCAGCACGGCGCGAATTTGTGCGGAAGATCCAAGCTGTGGGAAGGGCACCGGAGCAACTGGGGGCGTGGTAGAATAGCCGCGCCATGGAAATACCGCGCATCGCCTACTGCTCGCCGGTCAACCCGGCCCCCTCGGGGATTGCCGATTACAGCGAGGAGTTGCTACCCTACCTCGGCCAGTATGCCGAGGTGGTGCTGTTTGTCGAGGATGGCCTCCGCCCGAGCAACCGGCGTCTGGCCGAGCAGATCGAGGTGCTGCCGCTGCGGCGCCTGCCGCGCGAGTTGCGGCGCCGGCCCTACCAGGCCCTGCTCTACCATATGGGCAATAGCCCGGCCCACGCGGCGATCTGGCACGCCGCGCAGCGTCTGCCCGGGGTGATCGTGCTCCACGATTTTGTGCTGCACCATTTTATGCTCTGGTACGCCGCCAATCGTGAGCACGACATCCAGGGCTATGTGCGGGCGATGGAGCAGCGCTACGGTGCGCCGGGTGGGCACATTGCCCAGTTGATGATCCGCTCGCGCTTCAGCGACGCGGCCTTCGATTTCCCCTGCTGCGAGCCGGTCCTGGCGGTGGCCCATGGCCTGATCGCGCATAGTCGCTATGTGGCCGACCGTGTGGCTGCGCTGCGCCCCGCGCTGCCCAGCGCGGTTGTCCCGATGGGCGTGCCGCTGCCGCCCCTGCTGAGCCGCGCCGTCGCCCGCGCGCGCCTCGGTATCGCCGACGACACGGTGCTGCTGGCCAGTTTTGGCCACATCAACGCCTGGAAGCGGGTCGAGCCGACGCTGCGCGCGCTGGCCGCGCTGCGGGCCGAGGGCTACCCTGCACACTACGTGCTGGTCGGCAGCGTCTCGCCCAACTACGACCTGGCCGGGCTCATCGCCCGCGCGCGCCTCGACAACGCGGTAACGGTGACCGGCTACGTGCCCCGTGAACAGTTCGAGGCCTATGTGGCTGCCGCCGATCTCTGCATCAACCTGCGCCACCCCACCGGCGGCGAGACCAGCGCGAGCCTGCTGCGGCTGCTCGGCGCCGCTCGCCCGACGCTGGTCAGCGCCGTGGGCGCCTTTGCCGAGTTGCCCCCCGGCGTGGCCGCCCAGGTCGATCCCGGACCGGCCGAGGGCGATCAGATCCTTGCCTACTGCAGACTACTGCTGGGCCGGCCCGATCTGGCCGCGGCCCTCGGTGCACAGGCGCGGGCCTATGTGGCCAGCGAGCATCGCCTGGAGCAGGCGGCCGCGGGCTATGCCCGCTTCCTCGCCCGGCTGTACGGCTGGCCCGCGGTGCGCCGCTGGCGTGCAACACCGCTGTGGGACCCCGCGGAGCAGAGCGCGCCACCGGCGCCGCCTGCGCCACTCGGCCCATCCGCAGGTGCAGAACGCCCCGCGCCAGCCGCGCCGCTGGTGATGGCCGCCGCGCGGGCCGTCGCCGAGCTTGGCCTGACCGAGGACGACCGCGCCCCGCTGGTGAGCCTGGCGGAGCGCATCGCTGAGTTAGAGCCCTGATCACGATAGTGGAGCCACTGCTGGTACCGAGTACTACAACGAAGGTTGGCCTTCTGCCGCATCAGTACGCCATCCGCCTGTCACCCTGAGCGGAGGCGTAGCCGGAGCGAAGGGTCTCGGTCCGGCATCACCGC
>DAOUBZ010000235.1:0-5437 GCA_034432515.1 Chloroflexaceae bacterium
CCCGATCCTCAGCTTCGCGCTGTTGCGGTCGAGGCGCTCGCTGATAGCCGCGAGGGCCTCGACCGCATCAGCAGTGTGGTCCGCGACCTGCGCAGCTTCGCCCGCCCCGATAGCCCCACCGTTCACGCCGCCGACCTCAACGCCAGCCTCGCCGCTACGGTGCGTATCGCCCGCACCCTCTGCCCGCCCGGCATTAGCATTATCGAACACTACGGGCCACTGCCCCCGGTCGTCTGTGCACCGGGCCAGATCAACCAGGTGGTGCTCAATCTGCTCACCAACGCCGTGCAGGCGATCACCGAAACCGGCAGCGTGACCATCACGACCGCGCTCGAGGGTGATGAGGCGCTGGTCACGATCAGCGACACCGGTGTGGGCATGGACGAGGCAACCCTGGCGCGCCTCGGCGAACCCTTCTTCACGACCCGGCCCGTCGGCGCTGGCATCGGCCTCGGGCTCGCCGTCAGCCTGGGGATCGTCGAGCGCCACGGCGGGCGGCTCGAGTTCAGGAGCACACCCGGCCAGGGCACCACGGCGCGCCTCAGGCTTCCGGTGCAGTAGGGCATTGCGCACTTTGATACCGGGCGACAGGTTGCTCCACCCCAGGGAGGATCCGCATGCAAACGACGACAGCAGGGTTCGCGCGCGATGCCTATGCCGATGATCCGGCCTGGCGCGCCATCCAGACGTTCCTACCCGCCGAGCTGCGCTTCGGCCCCGCGTTGATGCCGGCCAGCAGCTACTGGGAATGGCAGGGCCACCAGGTCCACCTCGACCGCTTTGCGCAGCCGGATTCGCCGGTGACGCTCATCCTGCTGCACGGGGTCGGCACCAACGGCCGCCAGCTTTCGCTGATCGTCGGCGGCCCGCTCTGGCGCCGCGGCATCGAGAGCGTGGCTATCGATCTCCCGCCCTATGGCCGGACCCGACCCGCTCGGGGCGTGACCGTCACCTACGACGACTGGGTGCGCCTGGTCTGCGACTTCATTGCTGCCGAGCGTCGGCGCAGCGGGCGCCCGATCGTGCTCTTCGGCCTCTCGGCGGGCGGGATGCTGGCCTATCACGTCGCAGCGATCGACGGCCAGGTCGCCGGCATCATCGGCACGACCTTTCTCGACCAGCGCGTACCCATGGTGCGCGACGCCACCGCGCTCAACCTGTTCATGAGCCGGGTCGGTGGCGCGGTCGCGGCTGGCCTCGCCGGAACCCCGCTGGGCCGCCTGTCCATGCCGATGCGCCTGGCCTCGAAGATGCATGCCCTGGTAAACAACCAGGCGGCGCTGCGCATCCTGCTCCGCGACCGCAGCTCGGCGGGCAGCTGGGCGACGCTCCGCTTCCTGCACTCGTACCTGAGCTACCAGCCGGCGGTTGAACCTGAGGATTTCGCCGTCTGCCCGATCCTGCTCACCCAGCCAGGCGCCGATTGCTGGACGCCCGCCGATCTTAGCGCGCCGGTGCTGAGCCGCATCCGCCGGGTACCGGTGCGCTCTGTCACGCTGGAGGGCGCTGGCCACTACCCTCTGGAACAACCGGGCCTCAGCCAGCTCGCCGACGCGATCGACGCCTTTGTGCGCGCGCCTGGCCAGTGACGGGGATGAGGCGGTGAGGCGGTGAGGCGGTGAGGCGGTGAGGCGGTGGGGCGCCGGTTCCCCGCACGCGCGTGGGGCGCATGCGTCGGCCCTACGGCGTCACCCCCCGGTCACCGTAGCACTCCGTCGCGTCTTCGCGTCTTCGCGTCCGCGTGTCCCCGCGTCTTTAACTCGCCAGCCACGGCAGGGCCGCCAGGATGCGGCTGACCGCCGCCTCGACCGGTTCACGATCGGTGTCGACCGTGACCTCGGGGTGTTCGGGTGGTTCGTAGGGGATCTGAAGGCCGGGGAGATCCGCGACGGCACCGGTGGCGGCGCGGGCGTAGAGCGCCTTCGGGTCGCGGGACTGGCAAACTTCGAGCGGGCAGCGTACCCAGATCTCGGCAAAGGGCGTGAGGGCGGCCCGCGCCGCCGCGCGATAGGCGCGCCGGTGGGCCGTAGCGGCGATGATGACGTTTGTCCCCTCCTGCTGCAGCAGGCCGGCCAGGGCCACCAGCTGGCCGTAGAACTGGTCACGCGCCGCCGGGCCGTAGTCGGCTCCAGGCGCGAGCACCGGCCGCAGCGCGTCGGAGTCCAGCACCACGGCGGCCTGGCCCATCGCGCGCAGCCGCTCTTGTAGCGCCCGGGCCAGCGTGCTCTTGCCCGCACCGGGTAGCCCGGTTAACCAGATGCACCAGGCCGGCACGTGGGTCACGAGTTATTCCTCCTCCTGGTGCCGGGTTACGCTCGTGAGGCCGAAGCATTGTCGCATCGGCACGAAGACCGAAGCAGCGGCATCGCCGCTGCTTCGGTCCAGCCAAACACGGATACACGATCACGTTACATTATGCCGGCACTTCCTCCTCGTGCGGCTGCAGCTCGATCTTCTTCGGCTGCGGCGCGGCCTGCTTCGGGAAGGTGATCTTCAGCACGCCGTCGGCGAACGTGGCCTCTGCCTTCTCCAGGTCGGCATACTCAGGCAGGGTGACCCGGCGCAGGAAGCTGCCATAGTGCACCTCGCGGCGCAGGTAGTTCTCCTCCTTGACCTCCTCGCTGGCGCGACGCTCACCCTTGACCGTCAGGACGTTGCCGCTCAGGGTGATGTCGATCTCCTCGCGCTTGATGCCCGGCAGGTGCAGCTCGACGGCCAGGCTGTTGTCCGTCTCGTACATATTCATCGCGGGCTGATCGCGGAAGCCGGCCAGCCAGTCGCTCCCGGGCCGCACGAGCGCCTCATCGAAGAAGCGATTGAAGGACTCGCGCAGCGCCCTCATCTCGCGGAACGGATCCCAACGCTCGATTGACATGGCAACCCTCCTCCTCGCTGCCGAGGGGTAGACCAACGGCGCCGTGGGGCAGCGGGATCGGCCAGCACGGCCTGCGCCTCGCACCTCGGCAACATATCTCTGACTCCTGCAAGCGCCCGCCCGAACCGCTGCTGCCTATGTCCAACAATCAATGACAGCCCAAAACGCCAGGCGTACGCTCGCGCCTAGCCTGATTCTACACCGTCACTGGCGAATGTCTACTCGTAGATCTCCCGGAAATGCTCCCCGTAGTCCTACGAGCTGTTACGCTCGCCACTCGTGGCTGGCTCCGGCGCGCTCAACGGCAGCGTCGCGCGGATGATCGTGCCGCTGCCGGGTGCCGCCGTGACCGTCAGGGTGCCACCGAGCAGCCGCACCCGCTCGGCCATGCCCGACAGGCCACTGGAGCGGCTCGGGTCCAGGGCCTGTAGGTCGAACCCCCGCCCCTGGTCGGCGACCAGCACGTGCACCTGGGCGCCTTCGGTCCAGACCCGCACGCTGACCGTGGTGGTAGCGGCGTGGCGCGCGACGTTGGTCAGGGCCTCCTGGATGATCCGGTAGATGGTGAGCTCGAGCATGGGCGGGAAACGCTGCGCGGGATCAGGATGCTGCAACTGTACCTGCACCTGCGTCTGCGCGGTATAGCGCTCGGCCAGCCACTCCAGGGTCGGGCCCAGGCCAAGGTCATCAAGCATCGGCGGGCGCAGGTCGAGTGAGAGGTGGCGCACGCGGGCGGTCAACTCGCTGACTACGCGTCGTGCCTGGGCCAGGTGGGCGGCGATGCGCTCGGCGTCACCGTGGGGGTCGATCGACAGCAGCAGCAGGTTGAGCCCGGTGAGCAACTGGCCGATCTCGTCGTGCATCTCGGCCGCGAGGGTGCGCCGCTCGGCCTCCTGGGCGGCCAGCAGACGCTGCGAAAGGGCGCGGAGTTGCTGGTGCCCGGCCTGCTGGTCGGCGCGCTTCCAGCGCGTGATGTCGACAAAGGTCAGCAGCAGGCCGTCGCCGCTGCTGGCCTGATCCTGGTAGGGATTGATCGTCACCAGCAGCCAGCGGTCATCACGGTGGCGCAGTTCGCGCTCGGCCGGCGTGCGGCTTGCGAGCACCTGTGCGGCGTCAGCGCCAAGTGCGGGATCGGCGAGCGGCGGGCGCAGCCGGTCCAGCGGCTGGCCGGTATCGGCCGGCTGGAGTTGCAGCAGCGCAACCGCCGGCGGTGTCGCATAACAGAGGCAGAGGTGCTGATCGAGCGTGATAATGCCGATCGCGCTGGCGGCCAGCAGCTGCTCGAGCGCAGCATTGGCCCGGCGGAGTTGCTCGATTTCGTGGTTCTCGTTACTGGCGTCGGGCACCATGCGGCTCATCACCACTCACTCACAAGCCATGGCTACGAGACGGTCGAGCGGGCATGCCCGCCTGGTCACAGCTCTGCTCCCTCTCCCCCGCCGCTCCGTGCCAGCCGCGCCGCGGCGACGGCGGCCTGGCCGAGCGACACCCCCCCGTCGTTCGGCGGCACGCGCTGGTTCAGCAGCAACTCGAAGCCGTCGGCAGCCAGCAGCGCCAGCAGTTGCTCCAGCAGCAGGCGGTTCTGGAAGACCCCACCGCTGAGCGCCACGGTCGCCAGCCCGCTCTGCACGCGTACCTGCCGGCAGGCGGCCGCCAGGGCGTGGGCCACGGTGGCGTGCACCCGGCCCGCGATCTGGCCGGTAGCCACGCCGTTGCGCAGGTCATCGACCATGGCCCGGAAGGTTGGGCAGAAATCGAGCTGGAAGGGGTGCCCCGTGGTCAACGCGAAGGGGTAGGGGTGCTCCGCCGGCACGGCCACCTGCTCCAGGGCGATCGCCGCCTGCCCCTCGTAAACGGCCTCGCCATGCAGGCCGAGCAGCGCCGCCGCGGCGTCGAAGAAGCGGCCCATGCTCGACGTGGGTGGGCAGTTCACCCCGCGGGCGATCATCTGCAGCAGCAGGCGTGTGCGCGCCCCGTCGAGCTCACGGACAAATGGCAGCTCAAGTTCGGCAAACCCCGGCCCGAAGCTCTGGAAGAGATAGGCCAGCGCCATGCGCCATGGCTGGCGGACCGCGGCTTCGCCGCCGGGCAGCGGCACGTAGGCCAGGTGGCCGGCCCGCTGGTAGTCGGCGAGCGTGGCAACCAGGATCTCGCCACCCCAGATCGCGCCGTCTTCGCCGTAGCCGGTGCCGTCGGCCGCCACACCGATCACCGGTCCGGCGTGGCCGTGCTCGGCGAGCACGCTGGCGATGTGGGCGTGGTGGTGCTGCACGCCGATCTTCAGCGCAAGCGGCGCGGCCAGGGCCTCTTTGGTGGCCAGGTACTCGGGGTGCAGGTCGTAGGCAACCACCTCCGGCGCAATTGCGAAGAGCCGCTGGAAGTGAGCCACACCCTCGCGAAACGAGCGCAGCGTCTCCAGGTTCTCCAGGTCGCCGATGTGGTGGCTGAGCACCGCCTCGTGCTCGCGGTACAGGCAGAAGGTGTTTTTCTGGTGGCCGCCGACCGCCAGGATGGGCCGCGGCGCGGCCAGCGCCAGGCGCAGCGGCTCGGGGGCGTAGCCGC
>DAOUBZ010000236.1:0-7453 GCA_034432515.1 Chloroflexaceae bacterium
GGGCTGCTGGGCCGCGCCCGTGGCTGGCCGCGCAGCGCCCCGGGCTGCGTCGGCGGCGGCACCGCGGCTAGCCAGTGTGCCAACGCGGGGCACGGATACGCTCGTCGCGCGCCGGGCGGGCTGCTTGAGCAACTCGCGGGGGATGTCGGCGAGGAAGCGGGACGGCGTGCTGAGGTTGGTGCGGTTGAAGCTGGTGCGGCGGAAGGCGTGGCAGAGGTAGAGCCGGCGCTTGGCCCGTGTCATACCGACATAGAGCAGGCGGCGCTCCTCCTCGAGCTTCGCGCGGTCATCGGTGGAGCGGCTATGAGGCAGCAGGCCCTCCTCGAGACCGACGAGGAAGACCACGGGGTACTCGAGACCCTTGGCCTGGTGCAGGGTGATGCAGGTGACGGCATCGGCGTTGCGGTCGAGCCGGTCGACATCGGCGACGAGGGCCACCTCTTCGAGGAACTGGGGCAGTTGCTGCTCGATGGGCAGGCCGGCGTAGCGCTCGGCGAAGGCGCTCAACTCCTCGATATTGGACCAGCGGTCGTCGGCGGCCTCAGGGCCATACTCGCGCACGAACGCCTCGCGCAGGTTGACCCGTTCGCGCAGCAGGTCGATCAGGTTGAGGAGCGGCAGTTGGTGGCGGGCCGTGCCCAGTTCGTCGATCAGGGCCAGGAAGCCGCGCAGGGCGGTGCTGGTGCGCGCATTGAAGGGCGAGGGCGTGTCCGCGGGCTCCAGTTCTTTGAGCGCCTGGTAGACTGGCACGCCGAGCCCGGCGGCCCAGCGCACGAGCTCAGCCTCGCTGCGCTCGCCGATGCCGCGGGTGGGCCAGTTCAGCACCCGGGTCAGGCTGACGCTGTCGTAGGGATTGTAGGCAAGCCGCAGGTAGGCCAGGGTATCCTTGATCTCCTTACGCTCCCAGAAGCGCAGGCCGCCGATCAACTGGTAGCGCAGGCCCCGGCGCGAGAGCGACTCCTCCAGGGCGCGGGACTGGGCGTTGGTGCGATACATCACGGCGCAGTCCTGGAGTGAGACCTCGCCGCTGGCAACCAGCCGGGCGATCTCATCGGCGACGAAGGCGGCCTCCTCGTCCTGATTGTAGCCCTCGTGGAGCGTCACCTGGGGCCCGGAGCCATTGTCGGTCCAGAGTTGTTTCACATGCTTGCGTTTATCGCCGGCATTGATCACGGCCTGGGCCGAATCGAGGATGCTCTGGGTGGAGCGATAATTCTGTTCGAGCAGGATCACCTGGGCGTCGGGATAGTCCTGCTCGAACTGCAGGATATTGCGGATGTCTGCCCCGCGCCAGCCATAGATGCTCTGGTCGGCATCGCCGACGGCGAACAGGTTGCGCCGTTTGGCGGCGAGTTGCTTGACCAGGATGTACTGGGCGCGGTTGGTGTCCTGGTACTCATCGACGAGCAGGTAGGCATAGCGCTCCTGGTAGCGGGCGAGCACCTCGGGGTGCTGGTCGAAGAGGCGCACCGTCTCGACCAGCAGGTCGTCGAAATCGAGGGCATTGGCCTCGTGGAGCAGGGCCTGGTAGCGCTCATAGCAGCGAACGACGATCTCGTCGAAGTAGGTACGGTTGAGGCGGGCGTACTCCTGGGGCGAGACGAGTTCGTTCTTGGCGCTGGAGATACGGGCGTGGATGGCGCGCGGCGGGTTCTGCTTCTCGTTGAGGTTGAGGTCGCGCAAGACGCGGCGCATCAGCCGTTCCTGGTCGTCGCTATCGTAGATCGCGAAGTCGCGTTCGCGCCCGAGGTGGACAATATCGCGGCGCAGGAAGCGGGCGCAGAGACTATGGAAGGTGCCGACCGTGAGGGCCTCGGCGTCGGCGTGGCCGATCAGCGACTCGAGGCGCTCCTTCATCTCGCGGGCGGCCTTATTGGTGAAAGTGACGGCCAGGATGGCGAGGGGATCGACGCCAACGCTGGTGATCAGGTAGGCGATGCGGTGGGTGAGCACCCGGGTCTTACCGCTCCCGGGGCCGGCGAGCACGAGCACCGGGCCGGCGATCGCCTCTACCGCGCGGCGCTGGGCAGGGTTCAACCCCTGGAGCAGATCGGACATCAGGGACCCCCTCGGGTTATGGGCAGCCGGGTAGCAACGAACCCCTGTTCGTCGCGCGCCACCCATGGTAGGCGCGGGGGGCACGGCTGTCAAGGCGAGTGGTAATGATACCCGGGGTTGGCGCAGAATCTTTGGAGCAAGCCCCAACCCCAGGTTTTCTCGTTGGTTCTGGCGGCGTAGCCGCCAGAACCAACGAGAAAACCCCTTTTCGGGATGAGGCGCACGATAGCATCCATTGTTATTGTTAACAAGCGTCTAATAGTCGGCTAATGTCGCTCTAATCCGGGTCGGGTACACTACCATTCAGCTGACTTGGGACGAGCGATTTGCGGTGGTCGACGTCATACAACGCAGCTGATCCTCACAAACTCACACCGCCTCCCTTTTCCCCACGGCTGCCCGCAAGGGCAGCCGTTTCCGCGTTGGAGGGGTACTAACGCGTGGGCGCAGCCACGGCGATCAGGCGCGGGCTGCTGCTGTCGTACTCAGCGAGGTCGTAGGAGCCATAGACGGCGCGCAGCATGAAGCCGGCGCGGGCCAGCAGGTGCTCCAGTTCGAAGCGGTGGAGCCAGCGCAAGGTGAAGCGCATGGTGTGCCGGGTGAGGCGCCCGTCGGCGGTGGTCTCGTCGTAGATGTAGGTCACATGGCTGAGTTGCGCGGCGGCGTCGCTGTCGATCGCCACAAACTTCTGGACATGCCGCCCGTCAAGCTCGTACTCGCGCTCAAGGATGAGCCGGTTGTCCTCGCGGATGATCTCGGCCGGGTCGGGGTTGAACAGGTCGATAACGAGCAGGCCACGGCGTTGCAGCGCGCGGCGCGCGAGACTCAGGCAGGCTAACTGGTCGCGCACCGTCTCAAGATGCATAAACGAGTTGACGCCCACGAAGGCCAGGTTGAAGGCGCCCTCAGGCAGGCTGACATCACGCACATCGCCCTCGATGAGCGTGACCTGGGCCTGCAATCCGGCCGCCTGCACATGCTCGCGGGCGATGGCGAGCATAGCCGGCGAGCGATCGACCCCGGTGATCGCGAAGCCCGCCTCGGCGAGCGGCAGCAGCAGGCGGCCGGTGCCGCACATCAACTCGAGCAGTGGCCCGCCGCTGCGCCGCGCCAGCTCGCGCAGAAACGGCACATCCTCGTGATAGTCGCGCAGGTCGGCGTCGTAGAAACGGGCGAAGGGGTCGTAGGCGTTCATCGGCGGCAGAGCGGCGCGCCGGGCTCAGGGCAGCGCGCCGGACAGGAAGAAGAGGAGCATGGCCAGGCCGCCGAGGATCACGAAGCCCACGATCCCGATGCTGAGGATGCGCGGGTCGATGATCGGCTCGAAGCGGGGCGGTCCGGGGAGTTGCTGCTGGCCGGACGGCATCCTGGCGCGCGGGAGACCGCTCCCGGGTGTGGTGGTCGGCCACGGTGAGGAGGCCTTGGGGAGCGAGGGGGAGGTGGGCGGCGCGGGCGCCTTCGGCAGCGAGGGGGCCGTAGGCGACGAGGGGGCTTTCGGCGGCGAGGAGGGCATGCCCGGCTCATCGGGGCCGGACTGGTTCACGCTGCCGACCAGCGCGCTGACGATGCTCACGACCACCGAGAGCGCGACCACGGCCATGATCAGCATCGGCACCGTGATCGCCAGGCCGGTGACCTGTGAGAGCCAGGCGGCGACCGGCGGCAGAAAGCGCACGCCGAACACCAGAAACAAAAAGATCAGCCAGCCAATCCAGCTGCTACCTGACCGTCTGCTGCGTTGCATACCCTCCCTCCGGGCCTCCCTGCTTGACCGTTGCTCCGCCGCCCCAGCTGACCGGTTTGTGGAGGTGCGGAACGGAAAGCCAGCTTGTCAAGCGAGTTGGAGACATGCCTTACGCCTGGCCACTGGTGGCGCGCGAAACCGCAGGCGGATACTGCATTGTAGCACGTCGCAGGCAGGTGTGCCCCCAGGGCCAGGGCGGATGCAACGTCGCCCTGTTTTGCCGGGCGTGAGGGTGGGAGGCGCGCGGCAGCGGTGGTACAATACCCGGCGGGGGGCGATGCGCGGCAAGGAAGCGGCGCGCCATCAAGGTTGACCAGCCGTCATTCAGTGTGAAACGAACTCGCTTATGGACATGCGGCAATTCCATGGGCCCAACGCCGGCTACCTGGTTGAGCTGTACGAGCGTTACCTGGCCGATCCGCAGTCGGTGGACGAAGCGACGCGGGCCTACTTCGCCCGCTACGGGCTACCGGAGGAGGCCGCGGCCGTCGCGGTCGAGACGCAGCTTGATGTCACGCGCATCGTAGGTGTGGCGCGCCTGATCCGCTACATCCGCGAACTGGGCCACCTGGCCGCGCGTATCGACCCGCTCGGGAGCGCGCCACCGGGCGACCCGGGGCTCGAACTGGTCGGCCATGGCGTCACCCAGGCTGACCTGGCGGCCCTGCCGGCGCACATCGTGCGCGGGCCGATCGCCGCCCAGTGCAAGAATGCGGCGGAGGGCCTGGAGAAACTCAGGCAGATCTACTCTGGTCCGATCGGCTACGAGACCGACCAGATCCAGAACTATGAGGAACGGGCCTGGATCCGCGACAGCGCGGAGAGCCGGCGCTTCTTCGGCTGGCCAGACGCCGACCGGCAGCGCGAATTGCTCGACCGCCTGACCGAGGTCGAGACCTTCGAGCGCTTTCTGCACAAGACCTTCCCCGGCCAGAAGCGTTTTTCGATCGAGGGCTGCGATATGCTGATCCCGATGATCGACGCGATCATCCGCAACGCGGCGGCGGCCGACACCCGTGAGGTGGTGATCGGCATGGCCCACCGCGGCCGGCTGAACGTGCTGGCCCACATCCTCGGCAAGCCGTACCTCTCGATCCTGAGCGAGTTTCACACCCCGGACTACAGCAAGGATACCTACCTGGGCTGGACGGGTGATGTCAAGTATCACCTCGGGGCGCGCAAGGCCTACCGCGAGAGCGCGATCGCCGAGATGCCGATCACCCTGGCGCCTAACCCGAGCCACCTGGAGTTCGTGAACCCGGTGATCGTCGGGCGCACCCGCGCGGCACAGGAAAAGCGCACACGGCCCGGCTTCCCGTATGAAGACGAGAAGGAGGCGCTGGCGATCGTCATCCATGGCGACGCGGCCTTCCCCGGTCAGGGTATCGTCGCCGAGACGCTGAATATGTCCGGCCTGGCCGGCTATCGGATCGGCGGAACGATCCATATCATTCTCAATAATCAGATCGGCTTCACGACCGACGTGCGCGACTCGCGGACGACGCTCTATGCAAGCGACCTGGCGCGCGGCTTCGAGATGCCGGTGGTGCATGTCAATGCCGACCAGGTGGAGGCGTGCATCGCGGTGGCGCGTATGGCCTGGGGCTACCGCGAGAAGTTCCAGAAGGACTTCGTAATCGACCTGGTGGGCTACCGGCGCTGGGGCCACAACGAGGGCGACGAGCCGGAATTCACCCAGCCGCGCATGTACGAGAAGATTCGCAACCACCCGACAGTGCGTGAGCTCTGGGCGCAGGAGTTGGAGCGGCGCGGCCTGATCACCCACGAGGAGGCCCAGGCCCGGGTCGAAGCGGTGATGACGCGCCTGCAGCAGGCCTTCGACACGGTGCGTGAGCGGCAGCGCCTTGCGGCCACGGCGCCTCCCCAGCCGCCAACTCCGCCGGTGGTCAACCAGATGCGCAACAAGGTCTTCGATAAGCCGGTCTCGCGCCAGAAGCTGCTGGAGTTGAACGAGGCGCTGCTCGACCGCCCGGAGGGCTTCACGGCCCACCCGAAGCTCGAGCGTATGCTGCAGCGACGCCGCCAGGCGATCCACGACCAGCGGGGCATCGAGTGGGCGCACGCCGAACTGCTGGCCTTCGCCGCCATCCTGGCCGACGGCACGCCGATCCGCATGTCGGGGCAGGATAGCGAGCGGGGGACCTTCAGCCAGCGCCACCTGGTGTTGCACGACATCGTCACGGGTGAGCGGTTCATCCCGCTGCACCACATCCCCCAGGCGCGGGCTGCCTTTGCCGTCTACAACAGCCCGCTCTCCGAAGCGGCGGTGCTGGGCTTCGAGTATGGCTACAGCACCCACGCGCCGGGCACCCTGGTGCTCTGGGAAGCCCAGTTCGGCGATTTCGCCAACGGCGCGCAGGTGATCATCGACCAGTTTATCGTCTCGGGGCGCGCCAAGTGGTCGGTGGACCCGGCGCTGGTGCTGCTCTTGCCCCACGGCTACGAGGGCCAGGGCCCGGAGCACTCCTCGGCGCGGCTTGAGCGCTTCCTGCAACTCTGCGCAACCGACAACATCCGGGTCGCCAACCCGACCACGGCGGCCCAGTACTTCCATCTGTTGCGCTACCAGGCCGCCGCGCTGCCGGTGCATCCGCGCCCGCTGGTGGTGATGACGCCCAAGAGCCTGCTGCGCAATCCACGGGCCGCCTCCTCGCTGAGCGACCTGACCCAGGTGCAGTTCCAGACGGTGCTTGGCCTCGGCGACGAAGCGCCCAACCCCGAGGAGGTGACCCGGCTGGTGCTCTGCAGCGGCAAAGTGGCGATCGACCTGCTGGCCTCCGGCGAACTGGAGAAGGCCAATGGCAGCATCGACCTGCTGCGGATCGAGATGCTCTACCCCTTCCCCGCCGACGACCTGCAGGTGGCCCTGGCGCGCTATCCGCAGCTGCAGGAGGTGATCTGGCTGCAGGAGGAGCCGCAGAACATGGGCGCCTGGAGCTACATCGCGCCGAAGCTGCGCGCCGTGATCAACCCGGCGATCCCGCTCAGCTACGTGGGCCGCCCCGAGTCGGCTTCAACCGCCGAGGGCATCCACAGCGCCCACGTGATCGAGCAGCAGCGCATCCTGCGCGAGGCCGTCCAGGGGGCGCCGGTGCCGGTCGGGCGCTGATCCGCTCAAAGTGGTTCGGCGCAATCGTGTTCTCGCTTGGGAGAGACGGGCATGGCCTACGAGATCAGAGTTCCTGCGCTTGGCGAGTCGATCGTCGAGGCGACGGTGGCCCGCTGGCTGAAACAGGTTGGCGAGGCGGTGGCAGCCGGCGAACCGGTGGTGGAGTTGGAGACCGACAAGGTGAACCTCGAGGTGGCCGCCGACCAGGCGGGCGTGCTGACGACGATCCTCAAGGGCGAGGGGGACAGCGTGGGCATCGGGGATCTGCTGGGCACGATCGAGGTCGGCGTGGAGGCCCGGGTCGTAGCGCCGGCCGCCCCGGCGTCGGCCGTAGCGCCGCCTGGCCCCCCGGAACAGCCAGCCGCCCCGGCCCAGGAGGTCAATGGCGCCGGGGTGGCGGCAACGCCGACGGCACAGCGGGTAGCGGCCGAGCATGCGGTGGACCTGCGCACGGTGCCGGGCAGCGGCCCGGGCGGGCGCATCACCAAGGAGGATGTGCTGCGCAGCGTTGGTGCCGGCAC
>DAOUBZ010000237.1:0-2984 GCA_034432515.1 Chloroflexaceae bacterium
AGGGGCTGCACCTCACGTGGCTCCTCACTCGTCACTCACCGTGTGTATCAGTCAGCGCTGGCCCTGGCCTCTTCGGCCTCAGCGGCGGGCCGGGTCTGGGGCGGAGCCACATAGCGGCCCTGCTGAATGGGGCGACGCAGGCCGCTCTTGACGCTAGCGATCTGGTCCTGCAAGTTCTTACGGAAGAGCACACTGGTGACGAGGTTGACCAGGCGGTTGCGATTGCGCAGCACGCGGCGGGCGATCGTCGGCCAGGAGAACATGCCGAGGAAATGGCCGAGGTAGCGCAGTTGGTACTCGAGGGGATCGTAGTGGTCACAGCGGACCACGAGGTTATGGGCGGTATACTTATCCCAGTCCTCATCAACAATCAGGCCCTGTTGTTTGTACTCCTTGTAGAGTTGAGTACCGGGGTAGGGCGTGATGATCGAATAGATCGGCATCATCAGATCATTCTCACGCACGAAACGCTCAGTCGCGGCCATATCCTCAAAGGTATCGATGGCGGGGTTGGTGAGGAAATTGCCCTGGATATTGAGCCCGGCCTTGCGGCAGCGCGCGATAATCTCGGCATACTTCTGGGCCGAATTGGTGCGACCCTTATTATAGGTCTTGAGCGTCTCCTGGTTGACCGACTCAAAGCCAACGAGGGCCATCAGGCAGCCCGCCTTGACCAGCAACTCGACCGTGCGCTCATCTTCGAGGAAATTAATGCTGATGAAGCTCGAGAACTTGATCTCACACTCAGCGAGCACCTCGAGGATCTCCCACATACGCTGCTTATTAACGCCCAGGTTCTCGTCGGTAAACATAAACCAGGGCCGGTCGCCATACTTTGAGGGGCGGAAGAAGACCCGTTTCGCCTCGAGCACCTGCTGGCGGATGGCCTCGGGCGACTGCATGCGATAGAGGCGGCCGGTGAAGTTGGGGGTCACGCAGAAGGCGCAGGTATAGGGGCAGCCGCGGGTCATATAGATCGGGATAGACTTGCGAGCGTCGACGGGATGGCGGCGGCCGGAGCGAAAGATGCGCGCGTAATCGATAACGGGCACCTCGGTAACCGGCGGGAAGTCACGGGCATCATAGCGCGGGCGCAGGGCGCCATCGGCGACATCCTGGAGCACCGTGGCCCAGAGATTCTCGGCCTCGCCGCAGACGACGGCATCGGCGTGGGCGCGGGCCTCATCATAGTTGAAGGAGACGTGGACGCCACCGAGGACGACGGGGGTACCGTGGGCGCGGAAAGCATCGGCGAGCTCATAGGCGCGGGTGGCATTCATCGTCCGGGCGGTGATACCGACGAGGTCATAGGGCGCATCGAAATTGATCGGGTCGCCGAAGAGCTCATCAGCGAGCTCGATCGTATGCTGGGGCGGCGTAATGCTGACGAGCACGCCGATCGCCATCGAGAAGAGGGCCTTCTGGCTGCTATCCTCCTCCTTCTTGCCCTTAGGGGTCACGAGCAGGATACGCAGCGGGCGAACCGCCTCCGGCGGGCGGTCCAGCGCTTCCAGCGCAATGGTACTACGGGGATCATCGGCGAGGCTCACGTCGGTCCTCCTCCCGAGGCGATGGGTTCAACGCGGCATCCGGGGCGCCCGGGTCGCCGCCAGGCGGCCCTGCGGGGACACGGGGCAAGCCAGTCTCCCTGGCTTACAGGTCGGCGCCGGACGGACGTATTGTACAACTGGTGTGTTTATATGTACAGGGAATAAACGTTCACTTGAGGGGCACATTGAGAGCTGTGGAGGCGTGGAGCTGTGGAGGAGTGGAAGCATTGCAAACGTGACTGCCTGACGCCAACCTGGTGTCAGCGCAGTGCGCTGTGGTTTGACAGCAGGACCGCACCGGGGCTAGAATCGCGATGAGAGCGGATGTGGCCCGGTGGCTGCCCTGGTCTTCAAAACCTGTGGGCGTGGTGACGAGCCGCGCCGGTGGGTTCGACTCCCACGCGCTCTCGTGCAATAGACTTTGACGAATTTCATAGAGTTGTACCTCCACGTGAAACTCGCCCGGCGCCTTCTCCCTGAGGATCAGGTCGTGGACGAGTAGCTTCAAAGCCCGCTTGAGTGCGTGGGTCGCCTCCGGTTCCTGCCAGCAGGACGGGTCGAGCAGCGGGTCGGTCAAGATCAGCATGATCGACCGCGCCTTCTCGTCCAGCACCGTCATGCCGAGGCGGAGCTTGCGGATCTGCTCCTCCACCTCGTCGTACGCGAGCACCATCCTGTCGGCCTGCTCGGCCAGCACGGCTCGCGTGCGCTCCGACACCCCCTTGTACTGTGTGGTCAGCGCTTCGAGCGCCGCCTCACGCCGCTCTTCCAGCTCGCGCAGCCGCTCCTCGGCCACCTCGATTGCGCTGAGGAGCTCGCCGCGCTTTCGGGCGATGGCGTCGTTGATCTCCTCCAGCAGCGCCTCGCGGCTGCGCTCGATGATGTCCTGCATGACGACTTCGAGCACCATGCGCTCGAGCTCGTCGGCGCTGAGCATCGGCATGTGGCACGAGCCAGGCTTGTTCACCCGGCCGGCGCAGCGATACTTGCGGTAGCGGTACTTCTTCTCGCCCTTGTACTTGGTGCTGGTGTAGCCGTGCATGGCTTCACCGCACGCGCCGCAGCGGAGCGAGAGCAAGTAGCTGTTGAAGGCCGAAATCGTCGCCGCCTCACCCTCCTGAGCGGCCAACTCCACCGCCTGCACGCGGCGGAGGAGCGACTCAGGGATCAGCGGCCTTCCGGTCTCGACCCGCACCGGCTCTTTGAGATTGCCGTCGGCGTCTTCGTCGAACTTATTGTAGCGCTCGCCCCAGCGCAGGACGCCGGCGTAGACCCCATCGAAGACCCGCTTGCAGATCTTCTCGACGGTCGAGTCGGTCCAGGTGCCGGAGGGCATCGGGCGCGACTCGCGGATGATGTCCCCGGTCTCCGGATCCTGACGCTCCAGGTAGGGCTTGCGCCGATAGATGATCAGGCCGGGCGTCGGCGGCACCT
>DAOUBZ010000238.1:0-6977 GCA_034432515.1 Chloroflexaceae bacterium
GCAGCACCGGGCAGCGGGCGCTCGACCCGGCGGGCGTCTGCCAGTCGAGGAAGACGGCGAAGAAGCCGGCGAAGCCGAGGGTCTCGATGGCTGGCGAGCGCGCCTCCAGGTGGCGGCGCAGGATCTCCGAGCGCACGTCGATGCAGAAGACGGCCTGCACAGCCGGGCGCGTGGCGGGCGGCGTCGGCGGGGGCTGCAACGCGCCCAGCAGGCGGCGGGCATAGCCGTTCTCCAGCGCATCCTGGAAGATCGCCCGCACCGTTTCGTCTTCGATGGTCGGGGCGTTCGCCGGCGCGATGGCGTGGTCGGCAGTGCGCGGCTCGATACGGGCCAGCGCGGCGTCGGTGCAGATGCGGATCGCCAGCAGGTCGAGCAACGGCCCGGCCTCGCTGTCGCCGGCAGCCCAGACATCGCGGCGCAGGTAGGAGGCCCAGCCGAAGATCCCGCCCAGCAGCCGGTAGAGGTAGGCCTGGCGCTCCTCGGGGCTCACCTGCAGCTCGGCCAGCGCGCTCTCGATGGCGGCCAGCGGCTCAGCGGGCAGCTGCGCGGCCCAGGCGCGCCAGCCCGGCAGGCCGCGGATTTCGAGCGAGCGATCCACGCGCGCCGCCTCGCGCCAGGAAGCATACAGCCCCATCGGCTGCGGCGCGCGCCCCCAGGCCGGGCCGTCGGTGGGGATCTGGGCGGCGCACCAGGTCGCGGCGTAGCGGATGGCGCGCTCGTTCCAGTGCGTCCCGTGCACCCGATCGTAGCGCTCGGCAAAGGTCAGCACGACGCTGGCCCGGCGCAGCGGCGGCGGCGCCGCCTCGTCGAGGATCGCCGCAAGTAGCGCGGGGTCCTGATCGGCCCGTTGCGCGGCCAGCGCCAGATCGGTCGCGTCGAATGCGCCGCTGCGCCAGCGCTCGCGGTAGTAGGCGATCTCCGGCAGCACGCGCGCTCCCAACCCGTCGCGGATCTGGCGGGCCGCCTGGTCGAGCGGCTGCCCGGCAAAGCCCAGGAAGGGATTCACCGCCACGTAGTTCTCCAGATCCCACAGCGGCGGGATGCGCCGGCACACGGCCAGGACATCCTCCAATACCGACGGCGCAAGGTAATCGATCTGCGTGGTATCAACCAGCTTCAGCACACGCGGCTCCTTTCAAGTGACGAGTGATGAGTGTCGAGTGATAAATGAGCGCCTGTCCGGATACCTGCGGCGTGGGGAACGCGGCGCTCCCCACGCCCCCTGGGCTGCGCCCTCCCGGAACGCCAGCGACCGGCTCTACGCGGCATTACATGCGCCGGGCGTCAGGCAGCGCGGGAGCGCCCCAGAGCCGCTCGACCAGGCGATCGGCGATCGCGCCGAGGTAGAAGCCGTGCAGGGCGTGGACGTAGAAGGCCCGTCCGGCAGCCGTCTGGCCCAGGGCCGGCAGCAGGCCGTAGATCATGCCCAGGATGAGGAAGACCGCTACCGGGATGACCGCCGCGATCCAGGCCAGCGGGCCGGACGGCGCGGGCAGTTCGCCGAACACCGGGGCGAAGAACTGCGCCGCCCCTTCATAGAGGCCGAAGGCGAGCACTGCTGCGGCCAGCGTTCCAGCTACGGCGATGAACGTGGGGGCGAGCAGGCCGGCGGTGGGCGCCCGCGGGGCCTGAAAGCAGGCCACCCACAGCTGCCCGATCGCCAGGGCCAGGATGGCCGAGAGGGCCAGTTTGCCAGGCGACTGGAAGGGGTCGAAGCTGGTGACAACGCTGGCCAGGGCCAGGGCGGGCACCGCAAGCAGCGTGCCGATCACGGCCAGCAGCACAGCCTGGCCGGGGGCCAGCTTCGGCGCCGGCGCCGTGTGCGGCGGCAGATCGCCGGTGCGCAGGAACGACCAGGCCTTGTAGCAACCGTGGCCGACCAGGTGCAGGATCGCCGCGGGGAAGGCTGCCAGCCCGATCTGGACCATCATAAAGCCCATCTGGCCGACGGTGGACCAGGCCAGGGTGCGCTTGACGTTGGTCTGCGCCCACATCGCCAGCATCCCGAGGGCCGCGGTCAGCGTGCCCACCACCACCAGGTTCAGCAGGGCCAGCGGCGACTGCACGATCAGCGGCGCGAAGTGGAGCAGCAGCACACCGCCGCCATTGATGATCCCGGCGTGCATCAGCGCCGACACCGGCGTGGGCGCCTCCATCGTCTCGGGCAGCCAGCTGTGGAAGGGGAACTGGGCCGACTTGGTGAGCGCGCCCGTAACCACGAGCAGAGCGACCACATCGAGCGCCATAGGCCAGGCTACGGGGGCGCCGAGGTTTGCCAGGAACACGTTCAGATCGAGCGTGCCCCACTGCCAGAAGATAATCGCGATCGCAGCGATGAGGGCCAGGTCGCCGAGCCGGCTGATCAGGAACTTCTTCCGCGCGGGCGGGATGGCCTCATAGCGGTCGCGGTAGTAGGTCAGGAGTTGATGCAGGCCAATGCTGGTCAGCAGCCAGGCACCAAAGAGCACCAGCAGGTGCGTGGCGAAGACAAAGCTGTAGGCTGCCAGCACCGTGACGGCCAGCCAGCGCAGGAAGCTCCGCTGGCGGGGCTCGCCGTCCAGGTAGCGCAGGGCGAAACGGTAGACCACCACGCCGACCATGGCCACGAGCAGCCCGATGGTCGCACTCAGGCGGTCGAGGGTCAGGCCGGCCCACGTCTGCGGTTGCGGATTGAGCGCCTGGGCCACGAGCATAGCCGCCGAGAGGGCGGCCAGCGCGGTGAGCAAGGGCAGGAGCGCGCGCTCCAGCCATCCAGCCTGTCGGTCGTGCATGCGGGACTCCTTTGTGAACGGTACCAGTCCATTTCAGATATGTTCAATATATCACGAATTATTTTTCGTATATTCGCTGAATCAGTAGTCCTGGAGGCGCCGTGTGGATGGGAGCGCCTGCCCGTATGGGTAGTACGGTACGCTGTTGTATGGCCGACACGCGCCGATGCTATAATCTTGACTGGAGATACATCCGTAAATTATTATGTCAACACAAATCGTCATCGAGACCGAGGCGCTCACCAGGCGCTACGGCACGCTAGTCGCCGTCGACCAGCTATGCCTGCAGATCAGCCGTGGCGAGGTCTTCGGCCTGCTGGGCCCGAACGGGGCCGGCAAGACGACGACGATCGCCATGCTGCTGGGCCTGGTGCGGCCCAGCGCGGGCCGGGCCGTGGTCCTGGGCCACGACATCCAGGCTGAGCCGGCGGCTGCGCTGCGCCGGGTCGGCGCGATGATCGAGACCCCGGCCTTCTACCCCTACCTCAGCGGTTATGACAACCTGCGGGTGCTGGCCCGCGCCGGGGGGCTGCCCGTGGCGCGCATTGCCCCGGTGCTGGAGACGGTGGAGCTTACGGCCCGCGCACGCGACCGGGTGCGGGTCTACTCCCAGGGCATGCGCCAGCGGCTGGCCATTGCCGCGGCGCTGCTGCCCGACCCGGAGGTGATCATCCTCGATGAGCCGACCAACGGCCTCGACCCGGCGGGCACGGCCGAGATCCGCGCGCTGATCCGCACGCTCGCCGCTGGTGGGCGAACGATTGTGCTTTGCTCCCACATCCTGCACGAGGTGGAGCACCTGTGCGGGCGGGTGGCCATCCTCAAGGCCGGGCGGCTGGTTGCCGAGGGTGCCGTCGCCGCATTGCTGCAGCGCGGCCAGGGGCTGCGGCTACGGATCGAGGGCGACGTGGCGCAGGCCGCGGCCCTGGCGGCCGCACTGCCCTGGGTGACGGGCGTGCGCCAGGCCGACGGCGTGCTGCTGGTAGACGCGCCTGCCGAGCGGGCCGCCGAGCTCAACGCCCACCTGACGCGGGCGGGGGTGCTGGTGGCTGAGATCGGGGCGCAGGAACACAGCCTGGAGCAGTTCTTTCTCGAAGTGACCGGCGACCATTGAAGGTACTAACGAATCTTTTTGCTGCCGAATGGCTCAAGCTGCGCACCCGCCCGCTGGCGTGGATGCTGCTTGCGGCCTTTCTCAGCTTGCTCGCGCTCTACCTGGGGTTGTGGGCCATGGTGCTGGCCCTGCAGGAGGGGGTGCTCGGCGGGGGGCAACTGCGCCTGGAGTTGCTGAGCGCCGCGCAGATCGCGCAGATCCGACGCCAGTTGAGCTTTCCGGGGGTGTTTGGCGCCGTGCTCGGCCAGCTCAACAGTGTCGGCGGCATCCTGGCGGTGATCCTGGCGGCGGGCGCGCTGGGGAGCGATTTCGGCTGGGGCACGCTCCGTGTGCTGCTCATCCGCGCTCCGGCCCGTGGTGCCTACCTGCTGGCCAAGCTGCTCGCGCTGCTGCTGGCCCTGCTGATCGGGACGCTGGCTGGCCTGGCACTGGGCGCGCTGATCGCCCTGGCGGCCGGCGCGGCCCTCGGCCTGCCCTCCAGCCTGGGGGCCGGCGACCTGCTGGCCCTGGTGGTGGGGGTGGCGCGCGGGCTCTACGTGATCCTGCCCTACGTGCTGGCCACCTTCGCCTGTGCGGCCTTCGGGCGCTCGGTGCTGGCCGGCGTCGGTGGCGGGCTGATCTTCCTGGCCCTCGACGTGAGCGCAGGCTCGCTCGGTTCGCTCGGCGTGGCGAGCGACCTCGTGCTCGTGCTGGTGAACCTGCTGTTGCAGCCGAACATCAACCGGCTGGTGGTGATGAACGCCGAACTGTTCGGCCTCGACCAGTCGGTGCTGGCCGGCGGTCTCGACCTGGCCACCCTGCCCTCACCGCTCCAGGCCACGCTGGTGGTCGCGGCCTACTGCGCGCTGTTCGGCTATGGCGCCTGGCGTGCCCTGGCGCGGCGGGATATCGGTGGCGCGGGGTGAGCAGGTGAGGGGGGGCGACGCCCACGCGGGGCGCCCCGGCGGATGATGGCAGGTGGGGCGTGGCGGATGGCGGGTGGGGCGCCCACGGCGGGGTGCCCCGGCGGATGATGGCAGGTGGGGCGGCACGCTGGGTCGCGTCACCTGCCTCCTCGCCTCCCCGCGTCACCCCGTCACCCGTTCGCCCCGCAGGTGCTCTAACTCCTGGCGCAAGGCGATCACCTGGCGGCGCATCTGCAGGATCACCTCGACCCCGGCCAGGTTCACCCCCAGGTCGTCGACGAGGCGCTTGATGAAGCGGATCTGCTCCACATCGGCGTCGCTGTAGCGGCGAATGTTGCCCTTGCTCCGCGCGGGGCTGACCAGGCCACGGCGCTCGTAGAGACGCAGGCTCTGCTCGTGCATCCCGGTGAGCTGCGCCGCCAGCTTGATGGTGTAGGTGCGCTCCTTCTCGGTCATGCCGGCTGGCCCTCCTTGATCCGCCGCAACTCCTCGTACAGCTCACGCTCCCGTGGCGTGAGCCGGGTCGGCAGCACGGCGTTAACCGTCACATACAGGTCGCCCCGGTGATGGGCATGGGGCTTCGGCATACCCTGGCCGCTCAGGCGGAAGGTGCGCCCGTTCTGGGTCTGCTCCGGGATGGTCAGGTTGATCGTCTTCCCGGCGAGCGTGGGCACCGCCACCTGGCCGCCGAGCAGCAGGGTAAAGAGCGGCACTTCGACCTTAACGAAGAGGTCGTCGCCCTTGCGCTCGAAACGCGGATGGGGCTGGATGCCGACCACGAGGTAGAGGTCGCCACGTTTGCCGCCATTGAGCCCCGGGGCGCCCTCGCCGGGCACGCGCACGCGATTGCCGCTGTCGATGCCGGCGGGGATCTTCACCGTGATCGTGCGCGGCGTGCCGTTCGGATTGGAGAACTGCAGCGTGCGCTGGGTGCCGCTGAAGGCCTCCTCAAGCGAGATCTCGACCGGCTGTTCGATGTCCTGGCCATCCATACGGATGTTGAAGCCCCCGCCCCGCCCGCCGCGCCCGGCGCCAAAGAGCGTCTCGAAGATATCGCTGAAGTCGGCGCCGCTGAAATCAACGCCGGGCCCCGCCTGCTCATAGCGCTTCCAGTCGCTGCCGAAGCGGTCGTACTTCTCACGTTTCTCCTTGTCGGAGAGGACCTCGTAGGCCTCGTTGATCTCCTTGAAGCGGGCCTCGGCCTGCTTGTCGCCAGGGTTGATGTCCGGGTGATACTTGCGGGCGAGCTTGCGGTAGGCCTGCTTGATCTCCTGATCGCTCGCACCGCGGCTCACGCCGAGCACCTGGTAGTAATCTTTCATATGGCCGTCCGTGGGCGCGGCTCCAGGCCGCGCATCAGCGCGTGGTGTGCGGCTGCACGCCGCACCTACAGCATCGATCTACACCTATTGTACAGAGTTGATAAAACCATTGTCAAGTTTGGTGCGTTAGAGGCATGTTAGTTCTGGCCATGCAGAAGCCCCGCGCCAATGGCGGCGCGGGGCCGGGAGCGCAGCAGGGGCGATCGGGCTCAGGCCACGTTGACATCCCAGACGTTGGCCCGGCGGTAGGCGGCATAGTCGGCCAGATCGCGAATCAAGCGCTGGAGCTGGTCACGCTCCAGCGGGTCATCATAGCCGCGCACCAGGCGCTCGATGGCCGCGACCAGTTCGTCATTGGGCCGGTAGCGATACACCGGCTCACCATTGGCGGTGGCCGAGCGCAGCATGATCCCGTCGTCGCACAGCTCCTGGAGCGCCTGGCCAACACTCCAGATGTCGCGGCAGACCCGGTCAGCGATGGCGGCAGGCGTCGCCTCCATACGGGGATTCTCGTGAAACATCAGCAGCAGATGGAGCTTGACAGGGGTGTCTATTGCCTTTTCTACTAATCGCTGAACGATCGGGTCTAGCATCGACCTGCCTCCTTCCACTGCTGATCATCGTTGATCGGGCGAATCGCGAGGAATTACCTGTACCATGGCTGCACAATTATCCTGAACGGTGAAGCGGCCCCACTGGCGTGGAAGGAGTGATCCGGGGCCATATCACGGGCATGCTGCGTGCAATACACGGGCAGGCTTTGTGAGATTATACACGATACATCTGACCTTTGCCAGGGATTTTTTACGCGATCTTTGCCATTTCTGGTTATCAGTTATTCACGCAGCGGGTGGCTACCCCGCTT
>DAOUBZ010000239.1:0-3238 GCA_034432515.1 Chloroflexaceae bacterium
GGGCTGCTGGCCAGCCGCTCCAGGCCGGCGGCGGGCCGACCCTCCAGCCCGTCGAGCAGTGGCGCGCCCACGGCGGCGCTGTAGCCCGGCAGTCGCGGGTCGGCCAGCGCCACGCGGGCCGCTGCGGCATCACCGGCGCCGAGGGCAGTGGCCAGCCGTTGCTCAGCCGTGAAGCCCGGCCGGGTCCGGAGCGCGATCCGGCTGCTGGCCAGGCTTGATGGGTAAGGGCCAAGGTAGGAGGCCCAGTTCGATGGCGCGCCGGGCGCCCGTGGCTCCAGGTAGGCGTAGGGCGCCGCCGCGATCAGCAGCAGCAGGCTCGCTAGGACGGCGCAGGCCGCGCCGTAGCCGGTGCGTAGGGTCGCGCCCAGCCGTGGCCAGGCGGCCAGCGCCGTCCCGGTGAGCAGAAAGACGAAGGGCATCAGCGGCACGCGGAAGCGGTTGATCGCAAAGAGCAGCGGCGCCGTTGCCAGGTTGTAGAGCAGCCAGAGACCGATGAGCAGGCTGAGTGCCGCACCGGCGCCGGTGCGCCCCGACTCGCCGGCTGTGCGCAGCACGGCCCAGCCCAGCACGGCCAGCGGTAGCGCCAGCACGTAGAGCGTATCGTCGAGCAGCAAGAGCGTCAGGGTGTACCAGGGCGGCACGTGGCCCAGTGCAAAGCCCCTGGTCAGCCGCTCAGCTCCGGTGTAGTTGATCTTGAACAGATCGATCAGCTCCACCAGGCTCTTCTGCGCGAAGGCCAGCGGACGCGCCCGCAGCAGGCAGAGCGCCTCGGCGCTCATCAACTGCTGCCGTTCGGCCTGGCTGATCTCCGCCGCTGGACGCTCCAGCGCCGCCATGAGCCGCGGGTCGCTCGCTGCGTACAGGCAGGAGCCGGCCCGCTCCAGGCTGCCGTCGGCGGCGCGCCGCGGCGCAAGCAGCGCAGTGCGTTCATCCTGGCTGCGCCCGGGGATGGGCAGCAGCGCCAGTACGAAGTTGCGCGTCGCTGCGTCGTCCCGTTCGCCATCGAAGGCGGTGCGGGCCCCGAGCAGCAGGTTGAAGGCTCCTGTGGTGTCTACCAGCACCGGGCCGCCATACGTCCGGCTGGCGTAGATCGTCCAGGGGAACACCGTCAGTCCCCACGCCAGCAGGAGCGCGCCCGCGCCCGCCGCCGCCCGCCCGGGGCGCTGTCCGCCAGTTCCCATCGCCACAGCGAGCATCCAGAGGCCGGCCAGTGGCACGAAGCCCAGCGTCAACCCCCGTGTCAGCGTGGCCAGCCCGAGCAGCACCCCTGCCACGCCAATCAGTACCAGCCGGCCGCGCTGCTCGCTCCGCCTGGCCCACTGGCCAAGCGCCAGCAGCGCCCCCAGCAACAGGGTGATGAACAGCGTCTCGCTGAGCAGCAGTTGCCCGTAGCTCGCCAGCGGCAGGTACAGGGCCGTGCCCAGCGCGGCCAGGCCCGCCGCCCGATTGCTACCGCTCACCTGGCGCCCGAGGGCGTAGACCAGCCCGACATTCACCAGGCTTAGCAGGTTCTGCGAGGCAAAGATCGGCCCGGCTGCACGTCCGAAGGTGGCAATGTGGGCGGCCAGGAACAGCGGATAGAGCGGCGCGCGGGTCCAGAAGTACTGGGTATGCCAGGCGAAGCCGCGCCCCAGCGCCAGCCAGTCGCCCGCGGCGAGGTACTCGGCCTCGTCGCCGACCAGGCCAGCGCGGGGCAGCTTGCCCCACAGCGCCACGCGTAGGGCCAGCCCCACCCCGAGGGCGAGCAGCAGCAGCCAGTGGGCGCGCAGCAGCGCCGCACCGCGCTGGCTCATCGCCACGTGGCGCCTCCGGCTGCTGCGGGCGTGTTGCCCGCCACGATCTCGACCGTCCCCAGCACCAGCCGGCCTGCGCCCAGGTTGGGCTCACCCACGACCGGCAGGCGTCCGGCTGGGGTAGGATCGCTCGGGTCGAAGACGCCGACGAGCAATGTGTAGCGCCCTGGCTCCAGGTCCGCCGGCAGGTGGATGGTCCGGTCGTCGCGAGCCGGCTTGCCGGGCAGCCAGACGGTGGTTGGCAGGTAGCCCTCCAGCGGTGGTCCGTCGTCACTAGCCAGCGGCGGGATCTCGCAGTCGCGGCAGAGATGCAGGAAGAAGCTGTAGCTCGTGGCCGGCGTCGCGCTTACCTCCCAGAAGAGGCTGATCGGCAGGTTGCCGCCCGCCCGGTACACGCCCGGCCCTTGCGCGATCGTCGCCTTCAGCGTGAAGCCCAGCAGGCGCAGGGTATCGCCGAAGACCGCCGCGGAGGGCGTGGCGGGCTCCAGTGGCTCGCGCGTGAAGTAGGGCTCGGGCGCCTCCTGGCAGAGCAGGTGCACCCCATTGTAGCGCCAGATCCCGCAGGGCCAGGTGCGCTGCTCGGCGCTGTAGGCCCAGAAGAGGCCCACCCGCCCGTACTCATCCCCTGGCAGCGGTACATCGACCGTCCGGGCGTGCTCCGGGGCGATCAGCAGGAAGCTGCGGGCGAAGCCGGTCAACCGCTCACGGCGCTCAACCTCCCACTCGCGCGGGCCATAGCTGGTGGGGCCGCGCCAGAAGTTGGCAAACACCAGCGGCGCGGGCGCCGGGTCGGCCAGCATGCGCCCCATGTAGTAGTCGTAGAGCGGCTTGATGTAGCCGGGGTGGATCACGACCGCATCGTCGGGGTGGACACGCACCGCCAGTTCGTGGATCGCTTCGCGATACTGCTCCTTCACCGGGTCGCCCGAGAAGAGACCGAAGCCCGGCTGGAACAGGGACAGCCCACCGGTGGCCAGCGCCGCGACCAGCAGCAGCCCGTAACCGGCCCGGCGTGCGCCGCCCGCCCGCTCCGGCGCCCCCGGCGCGAGCGGATAGCTGAGCAGCAAGGCCCAGGCCGGGAAGATGAGGATCAGGTAGCGGGCCTCATAGACCCGGGTGAAGACCAGCTGGAGCAGGAACAGGCCGAGCGGTACGCCGAGCAGCGCCAGGACGATGATCGCGCCGCTCCGCCGCTCCGCTGTCCGCAGATCGTGCACCGCCCGCGCGAGCCCCCAGCTCAGCAGGGCCAGCCAGGGCAGCAGCCACCACCACGGCCCGTCGCCGGGCCAGCGGTCGACCGCGAAGCGCACGAAGCTGAGGCCGAGCGCCGTAGCCGGCCCTGCCGGGATGTAGGCCCCGGTGGTCGCGCTCTCGCTGCCCAGGCCGAGGGCCATCCCTGCCACCAGGCCGGCCCCGGCCACGGCCAGCCCCGCCCACAGCGCCGG
>DAOUBZ010000240.1:0-10810 GCA_034432515.1 Chloroflexaceae bacterium
GCGCTGGCCCTGGCGACCGGGGGCGCGCCCGTGGCAGCGGCCCTGGGGCTCGCCGGCGCGGCCGGCGCAGCCTATGCCATGCTCCACGAGCCGCGGAGCCCCCGCCTTGAGCGGCTGACGCTGCAACTCCCGAGCTTGCCGGCCGCCCTGGACGGGCTGCGCATCGGCCAGATCAGCGACTTGCACCTCGGCATGCGCTTCGCCGCCGAGAACGCGCGCTGGGCCGCCGAGCGCATCAGCGCGGAGCAACCCGACCTGCTGGTGCTGACCGGCGATTTCGTGAGTTTCGAGCACGCCATTCCCGAGTTGCCGGAGGTGCTCGCTCCCCTCGGCGCGCGGCCGGCACCGCTGGGCACCTATGCCGTGCTGGGCAACCACGACTACTGGGAGGGCGTGCCAGCCATCAGGCGCACCCTGGAGCCGCTGGGCGTAACGTTTCTGATCAATGCGCACCGGCAGCTGCGCTACGGCGCTACCGAGCTGGTGGTGGCCGGCGTGGACGATATGTGGGACGGGACGGCGGACGTTGGCGCGGCGCTGCACGGCGCCCCGAACGACGCCTTTACGCTCTTGCTGTCGCACTGCCCCGATCTCGCCGACGAAGCGGCCAGCCACGGCGTGAGCCTGCAACTCTCGGGGCATACCCACGGTGGCCACCTGTGGCTGCCGCTGCTCGGCTCCTTCTGCCTGCCGCGCCACGGCTGGCGCTACCCGATCGGCCATCATCAGGTCGGCCCGCTGCACGTCTACGTCAGCCGTGGCATCGGCGGCATCCCGCTGCGCCTCGGCTGCCCACCCGAAGCGACCCTGATCACGCTCCGCTGCGGCTCATAACGCTGAAGCGTTGGCGCCGCAAGCCGATGAGGTGATGGTCTGGCGGGGTTGGGGCTTGCCCTGAAGACTCTGCCACCGCCCTGGGGGTTGTGGCGAGATGACAACACCACAGTGGTAGTATCATCTACACTACCACTGTGGTGTTGTTTTGCATTGCGCAAGGAGCCCGCGATGACCGATGAGATGAGCAGGCTTGCCGCACTCTCGCCACTGGACGGGCGCTATCGCGACGATGTGGCCCGGCTGGCCGCCTTCTTCAGTGAGGCGGCGCTCTTCCGCTACCGTGTCCGGGTCGAGGTCGAATACCTGATCGTCCTCGCCCGCGCGCCCAGTGTCAGGTTCGTGCCCGCGCTCGATGCCCAGGAGCAGGCCCGCCTGCGCCTGCTCTACCGCCAGTTCAGCGACGCTGACGCGCTGGCGATCGCCGCCTGGGACCGCCAGGTCAACCACGATGTGAAAGCCGTTGAGTACTGGCTGCGCGAGCAACTCACGCGCCTCGGGCTGGAGCGTTGGCAGGAGGCCGTACACTTTGCGCTCACCTCGGAGGATGTGAACAACCTGGCCTACAGCCTGCTGGTGCGCGAGGCGCGCGACACGGTGATCCTGCCCGCGCTCAGTGGCCTGCTGGAGCGCCTGCGCGACCTGGCCGACGCCGAGGCGGCCACCCCCATGCTGGCGCGTACCCACGGCCAGGCCGCCACGCCAACGACCTTCGGCAAGGAAGTCAATGTCTTCTTCATGCGCCTGCGCCGGGCCGTCGAGGAGGTGCGCGACCTGCGCCTCACCGGCAAGCTCAACGGTGCCACGGGGACCTTCGCCGCCCACGCCGTTGCGCTCCCCGAGGTCGACTGGATCGCCTTCTCGCGCGCCTTTGTGCGCTCGCTGGAACTGGAGCCGGTGCTGCTCACGACCCAGATCGAGCCCCACGATAGCCTGGCCAGCCTCTGCGACGCGCTCAAGCGGGTCAATGTCGTGCTGCTTGACCTGTGCCAGGACTTCTGGCGCTACATCAGCGACGGCTACCTGGCCCAGGCGCCTCGCCCGGGCGAGGTGGGCTCCTCGACTATGCCCCACAAGGTCAATCCGATCGATTTCGAGAACGCTGAGGGCAACCTGGGGCTGGCGGTGGCGCTCTTCGAGTTTATGAGCCGCAAGCTGCCCATCTCGCGGCTGCAGCGCGATCTCTCAGACAGCACGGTGCTGCGCAACCTGGGCACCGCCTTCGGCTACAGTCTGCTTGCCTACCAGCGGGCCCTGCGCGGCCTCGGCAAGGTCCTGGTGCGCCCGGAGGTCCTGCACCACGATCTGGTCGCCCACCCCGAAGTGCTGGCCGAGGCTATCCAGACCATTCTGCGCCGCGAGGGCTACCCTGAACCGTACGAGGCGCTCAAGGCGCTGACCCGCGGGCGTGAACTGAGCCTTGAGGCGCTCCGCGCCTTTGTAGAGGGCCTCGACATACCGGACACGGTCAAGGCTGAGCTGCACGCACTGACCCCGGCGGGCTACACCGGCCTTGCGGCCCGGCTGGCCCGCATCCGCGACGACCGCAGCGCCGGGGGCTGGTGAGCCGCGCACCGGCCACACACCCGCGCTCAGCAGGCCAAAAATAACACTGATGTACTACTTTTTCATGGCTTCCTGATGCGCTAAAACCGAGTTGGAAAATCTGAAGCGGCTTATATGGCTTTAGAATGCGCCATGGGTATTGACAAGCGCGGTATACTGCTTCACAAAGGCATATAGCCGATGCTCTACCCCCTTAGAGGAGGACTGCACCGATGCAGAAGACCGACTTCATCAAGGCCGTAGCGGAGAAGGCGGGCGTTTCGCAGAAAGAGACGAAGCTCGTCGTCGACTCGGCACTCGAAGTGATCACGGAAGCCCTCGCCAAGGGCGAGAAGGTGACCCTGACCGGCTTCGGGACATTCGAGGTCCGCTCGCGCCAGGCGCGCGAGGGGGTCAACCCACAGACACGTGACAAGATCCAGATCCCGGCGACCAAGACGCCCGGCTTCAGCGCGAGCAGCACGCTGAAAGATGCGGTGAAGGGCGCGGCTGAGTAGTGGCGTGACACGCCACTGCTGAGGAACGTACGGACGCAGCGCGCTGCGTGCGCACCAGTCTGCTGATGATTGCGTGCGCTGACCCGAGACGCGCTGACGCGACGGTATCGCATCCTCGCATCCTCGCCCTACGAGCCGTACCAGGCCTATCCGCTCGCGAGCCGGGCGACAATCCGGTCTGCGGCGGCTTCGCCGCTGACGATCGCCCCCTCGATGAAGGGTCCGCCGAGGTAGTCCCCGGCAAAGGCCAGGCGTGGCAACTCGATCTCGCCCTGGGCGAAGCGTTGCAGCCGGCGGAAGTGGCCCACCTCGAACTCGGGCAGCGCCTCGCCGCAGCGGTAGAGACGCTGGAACAGTTGCTGGGGCAACGGGTCGAAGCGTGGCGCCAGGCGGCGCAGGTCGGCGAGCATCAGGCGGGCCAGCGTGTCGTCATCGTAGTCGCGGAGCGCCGCCGTGGCCGGGCCGCTGAGGTGCAGGCAGATTACGTCACGGCCACGGGGGGCAGAGCTCGGATCCTTGACCGTCTGCATGGTGGCCGAGGCGAGGAAGGGCGTTTCGCGACGCGGGAAGAGCAGTCCGTAGGTCACCCGGGGTAGGCGGCCGCGCGTCCCAACCGCGAGCGTGGTAGTGGTCGAGTAGCGCACCGCGCTGAAGAACGCGCGCCGGCCGGCGTCGAGCCAGGGCAGGATTCGTGGCACGGCGCTGGCGGTGGTGGCAACAACGACGGCATCGGCGGCGAGTGCCAGGGCACCGCCGCCGCTTCGTGTGTACACTGTGTAGCCGCCGCCGGCTTCGGGCATGATCGCCTCCACCTCGGTGCCGAGGCGCACATCCTGGCCGCTGGCCAGGGCGGCGGCCAGGCGTCCGAGCCCCCGGCTCAGGGTGAAGAGCCGCATGCCAGCCGGCTGACTGAGGCCAGCGCGCAGGACCAGCAGCAGCAACGCCCGCGAGGTGCGCTCAGGCACCCAGTAGAAGATACCGGAGAGCGGCGGCTGGATCACGTACTCAAGCAGATCGTCGGAGAGATGGGCGCGGGCATAGGCCGTCACCGAGGCGTCATCGATCGGGTAGGCCTTGTTGAAGGCGTGGGTGTCGAGCAGGGGCGCGTAGCGCGCCAGCGCGGCGAGCAGGTAGGAGAGGGCGAACTTGTGGCGCGGGCTGACCAGCGGTGTGAGCGCCACCGCGGCGTTTGGCCAGAGCGCGTAGAGCCGCCCGTTGCGCAGCGTTGCGGCGCTGCGCGGAATGCGCCGCACCTCGTTGGCCAGGCCCAACTCGCGCACCAGGGCCAGCGTGCGGGTATAGAAACTGGCCAGGAACTCGGCGCCCAGTTCGACGCGACAGCCCTCGATCAACTCCGTTCGCACCCGACCCCCCACAGCCGGGCAACGCTCCAGCACCGTGACGGTGGCGCCCGCAGCCGCAAGCCGCCGCGCCGCGGCCAGCCCGGCCATCCCAGCGCCGATCACCACTACTGTTCGTCCCTGAACCGCCATCAATGCTCACGACAAGCCAGCGGCCGCACTGGCGGGCGGACCTGCGAGCTATGATAGCACAGGCGGCGCTGGCGCCTGGCAAGCTCCGCCTCACGACCGATGGCCGCCATGCGCGGCTTGTGTTACCCTGAAGGGTATGGACCGGCCGCGGCGCACGAGCGGCGCCGCGGCCGGTGTGTGTCGCCTCGCGCGGCGGGGCATAGCCCGAAGGAGCGCCATTGTGGCCCTGCGCAGCGAATTCGCCATCGCCGACGCCCACCCCTACGATACGCGCAGCACTGGGCGCTGGATCTTCTCCCATATCCGGCGCTACTGGTACTTCGCCCTGGGCTTCTACCTCTGCTTTCTGGGCGCCTGGTCGGCCTACTCGGGCGCGCAGGTCCTGATCGGGCGCGCTGCCGACGAGATCCTGGCGCCGAGCGCCCCGAACGGCCTGCTGCTCGCCGCGCTGCTCGTGCTCGTGGTGCTCATCGGCGACGCCGTCTGCGCCCTGTGCGGCCTGGTGGCCGCCGAGAGCCTGGCGGCGCGCTTTGAGGCCGACGCGCGCCAGGAGTTGTACGAGAGCCTGCTCGGCAAGAGCAAGGAGTTCCACGACCGGCAACGGGCCGGCGATATCATGGCGCGCGCCACCGATGACACCCGGGCGCTTGCCGATCTGATCGTGCCCGGTGGGCTGCTTGCCTCCGAGACGGTGCTCGGGATCGCCGTGCCGCTGACCTTCATCGGGCTGACCCGGGCCGAGTTGCTGCTCGTCCCGCTCGCCTTTGTGGTGCTCTACATCCTGACCGCACGGCGCTACCTGCGCCGGCTCCAGCCGGTGATCGACGCCCAGCGAGAGCAGTATGGCACGATGAACGCCGGCCTTGAGGAGACGCTCTCCGGCATCGAGGTGGTCAAGGCCACTGCGCGCGAGCCGTTTGAGCGCGAGAAGTACCGCCGCAATGCGCGCCTGTTCCGCGACTTCTACGTGCGCCAGGGGTACATCGAGGCGCGCTACCTGCCGCTGCTGATCTACGGCCTGGCGGTGGGCGGCACCTTCCTGCACGCCATGTGGCTCTACGGGCAGGGCGCGATCAGTGTGGGCCAGGTGGTCAGCGTGATGGGATTGGTCAATGTGCTGCGCTTCCCGACCTTCATCTCGATCTTCGCATTCTCGGTGATCCAGACCGGCCTGGCCAGTTCGCGGCGCATTCTGCGCATCATCAGGGCCGAGACCGAGCTCGACGAGAACCGGGACGGCCACCGTGCCGAGCTGCGCGGCGCAATCACCTTTGAGGGCGTGTCGTTCCACTACCACGGCGAGGACCACGGTGACGGCAACCTGGCCCAGCGCACTGCCGTGCTCAGCGATGTCTCGTTCCACATCCCCGCCGGCAAGACGGTTGCGATCGTCGGGCAGACCGGGAGCGGTAAGAGCGCGCTGACCCAGCTGGTCAACCGCACCTACGACGCCAGCGCCGGACGGGTGCTGATTGACGGCGTGGATGTGCGGGACTGGAGCCTCGACGCGCTACGGGCGCAGATCGGCAAGATCGAGCAAGACATCTTCCTGTTCACGCGCAGCATCGCCGAGAACATCGCATTCGGCGCGCCGGGGGCCAGCCGCGCCCAGATCGAGGAGGCGGCCCGCGCCGCGCAGGCCCACGAGTTCATCATCGGCTTTCCCGAGGGCTACGATACCGTCGTTGGCGAGCGCGGCGTTACCCTCTCGGGCGGCCAGCGCCAGCGCATCGCCCTGGCGCGCGCCTTCCTCAGCAACCCGCGCATCCTGATCCTGGACGACTCGACCAGCGCGATCGACAGCGCCACCGAGGATAAGATCCAGCAGGCCATTCGCAAGGCCGAGGAGGGCCGCACCGTCTTGCTGATCACCCACCGGCTCTCACAGATCCGCTGGGCCGACCAGATCCTGGTGCTCGACGGCGGTCGCCTGGCGGCCGCGGGCACCCACGACGAGTTGCTGCGGCGCTCACCCCACTACCGGCGGATCTTCGCCCGCTACGAGGTGGAACTGCCGCCGCTGGAGAGCGCGGAGAACGCGGCGTTGCGCGCCGCATAAAGGATTGACACCGCGATGGGCTTCCTCTTTGACGGTCTCGATGCCGAAGAGTACGACCGCACATACAGCGACGGCGCGCTGGTGCGCCGCATTCTGGGCTACTTCCGGCCCCAGTCGCGCAAGATGACCATCGCTGCGCTGATGATCAGCGGCACGGCGGCGCTCGATGCCGGCATCCCGATCTTCATTGCCCGCAGCCTCGACTGGATCAGCGCCACCCCCGACCTGCGGCTGATCGTCGGCCTGGCTGGCGGGCTGGCGCTGCTGGGCGCCAGTTCCTGGCTGCTCAACCTGGTGCGCCAGACCCTCTCGTCGCAGGCCGTGGGCGATGTGGTGCTGGCCATGCGCGAGGACGCGGTCGAGTCGGTGCTGCGCCGCGACCTCTCGTTCTACGATCAGTTTGCCACCGGCAAGATCGTCAGCCGTGTCAACTCCGACACCGCTGCCTTCGCCCAGGTGATGACCCTGACCATGGAGTTGATGAGCCGCGTGCTGCTGGTGGTCTTTATCGTCGGCTACCTGGCGACGATCAGCCTCAAGCTGACCGCGATCCTGCTCGTGCTCGCGCCGTTCATCGTCGGCGCGGCGCTGGCCTTTCGCGCCATTGCCCGCCACACGATCACCGCCTCGCGCCGCATGAACGCCGAGGTCAGCGCCCACATCAGCGAGACGGTCAGCGGCATCGGTGTCGCCAAGACCTTCCGCCAGGAGCCGACGATCTACGCCGAGTTCCTGGACGTGAACCGGCGCTCGCAGCGGGTCAACCAGCGCACGCGCTACGTCTTCAGCAGCATCTTCCCGGTGCTCAACCTGATGGCCGGCATCGGCACCGCGGCCCTGGTCTACCTCGGCGGCCTGGAGGTGCGTAGCGGCGTGCTGACGGCGGGGATGTGGTTCCTCTTCATCCAGGGTTTGCAGAGCTTCTGGTTCCCGCTCACCAGTATCGCCTCGTTCTGGAGCCAGTTCCAGCTCGGCCTGGCCGCTGGCGAGCGGGTCTTCGCGCTGATCGATGCCGAGCCCCGCGTGGTGCAGAGCGACAGCCAGACCCTGCCGGCGATCGCCGGCGCGATCAGCTTTGCGCAGGTCGATTTCGCCTACCGCGAGGGTGAGCCGGTGCTCCGCGGCTTCGATCTGCAGATCAGCCCCGGCGAGACGGTGGCCCTGGTCGGCCATACCGGCTCGGGCAAGAGCAGCATTGCGAAGCTGGTGGCCCGCTTCTATGAGTTCCAGGGCGGCCGGATCAGCATCGACGGGGTAGATATCCGCGCGCTCGACCTGGCCGCCTACCGCGCGCGGCTCGGCATCGTCACCCAGTCGCCCTTCCTCTTCGACGGCAGTGTCCGCGAGAACATCCGCTACGGGCGGCCTGAGGCCAGCGATGACGAGGTGCTGGTGGCGGCCCGCCACGTCGGCGCGGGCGACTGGATCGCCAGCCTGCCCAACGGGCTCGATACGCAGGTGGGCGAGCGCGGCGGCAACCTCTCGATGGGCCAGCGCCAGCTGGTTGCCCTGGCCCGCGTCCTGCTGCAGGACCCGGCGATCTGCATCCTCGATGAGGCCACGGCCAGCATCGACCCGCTGACCGAGACGCTGATCCAGGAGGGGCTCGATGCCGTGCTGGCCGGGCGCACCTCGATTGTCATCGCCCACCGGCTCTCGACGGTGCGCAGCGCCGACCGGATCATCGTACTGCGCAAGGGCGCGATCATCGAGCAGGGCAGCCACGAGCGGCTGCTGGCCCAGGGCGGCCACTATGCCGAGCTCTACAATACATACTTCCGCCACCAGTCGCTCAGCTACATCGAGGAGTCGCGTCGCGCAGCGTAGCTCCTGGCAAGGAAGAACTGATGCACCTGATCCGCACACTTGCCATCCTGGCATCGGCTGCCGTGCTGCTGCTGGTGCTGACGGCCTGTGGCGCGCAGCCCGTGGCGCTGACGGCCATCCCGGTCTTCCCGGAGGCGGTCGAGCTCCAGCCCGGCGCGAGCGCCGCCGCCGACAGTATGGCTGAGTCGCTGCTGGGCGCAGTGAGCGCCGATCTGAACGGCACGATCCGGCGTTATCGCCTGCCGGCGGACAGCAGTTGGGAGGCGGTGGAACGCTTCTACGCCGACGCTCTGGAGGGCGACGGCTGGCAGGCCGCCGAGGAGTTGCGCAGCGTGAGCGAGCGCTTCAGCAGCGCCGGCTGGCTGCGCGGCCCAGGGGAGCGCGAGCAGGTGCTGCTGCTCAGCTACCTGCCCGCAGGCGCCGACGAGACGCCGCTGCTGCTCGTCGCGCTCTTCAGTGAATAGTGCCGGCCTGGTCACTCCCAGGTACGCTGGTCGACGAATGGAGGGGCGTCGGCAGGCAGCGAGGGCGCCAGTTCGACGCGGCAGTGGAGCTTCAGCGCATCCTGCAGCGCGCTGCTCACAGTGGCGACGACGGCTTCGGGGTTGCTATCGGGCGCCGCCACGACCCGGCAGACCAGTTCGTCGCGGTGGTTCTCGCGGATGACCAGCGCCTGGTAGGCGCTGAGCCCGGCCAGGCCGGCGAGGGCCTCGTTGATGTGGCGCGGGTGGACGAAGATGCCGCGCACCTTGACGCTATCGCCACTACGGCCTAGCCAGCCCACCAGGCGCGGGGTTGCAATGCTGGTAGGTGGACCCGGCTCCATCACCGCCGAGAGGTCGCCCACCGCGAAGCGCACCAGGATGTAGTCGCGGCGGAAGAGGGTAACCACCACCTCGCCGGTCTGGCCAGGGGGCAGCGGCTGGCCCGTATTGAGGTCGCAGACCTGCACCAGCGCGTCAGACGGCAAGTGCCAGCCCTGCCGTTCGGGGCCGTTGTAGCCCAGGTTGCCCGTTTCGGCGGTGCCATACCCGTCGTAGACGCGGATGCCGTACTGTTCCTCGAAGAGCGCGCGCAGCGAGGGCGGCAGGGGCTCCGCGGCCACAAAGGCCTTGTTGAGCGGCCAGGCCCGCGGGTCGTGGCCCTGCTCCACTGCCTTCTCCAGCAGCGCCTTGAGGTAGCTAGGCAGGCCGGCATAGGCGGTAACCCCCAGACTGACCATGGCCTCGATCTGCTGGGGCTGCCCGCCGATCCCGGCGGGGATGACCGTCGCGCCGACGGCGCGGGCGCCCTCCTCGAACATCACCCCGGCCGGGGTCAGGTGATATCCGAAGCAGTTGAGCACCAGGTCGCCGGGGCCGAAGCCGGCGGCGCTAAAGGCCGGCGCCCAGCGCCAGGAGTCCGGCTCGTCGGGCTCGGGGTCGTAGATCGGGCCGGGCGACTGGAAGACGCGGCGCGACGCCGAGAGCGGCACGGTGAGCATGCCGCCGAGGCCCGGCCCGCGGGCCTGGATCGCGGGGAGCTCCTCCTTCCGCAGGACGGGCAGGCGCGAGAGTTCGGCGGCGCCGCTGATCTCGCCCGGGGTCAGCCCGGCGGCGTCCATACGCTGGCGGAACGCCGGGGAGTGGGCATAGCCATAGGCGACGATCTCGCGCACCCTGCTATCGAACGTGGCGTAGAAAGCCTGGAGATCCATAGGCAATTCAATTCTCACGACAGCCAGCGTTTGCGACGCTTGTAGTGCTTGACATCACGGTAGCTCTTGCGGCCACCAACTTCGTTGAGGCCCAGGTAGAACTCGCGCACATCGGCATTGTCTTTCAGGTCGGCCGGTGCGCCATCGAGCACGATGCGCCCATTTTCCATGATGTAGGCGTGATCGGCGGAGTCGAGCGCCAGGCGGGCATTCTGCTCAACCAGCAGGATCGTCGTGCGCTGCTCCTGGTTGATGCGCTTGATGATGCGGAAGATCTCCTCCACCAGCAGCGGCGCCAGGCCGAGCGAGGGCTCATCGAGCATGATCAGCTTCGGGTGGGCCATGAGCGCGCGGCCGATCGCCAGCATCTGCTGCTCGCCGCCGCTGAGGAAGCCCGCCGTCTGGTTACGGCGCTCCTTCAGGCGCGGGAAGTAGCTGTAGACCAGCTCCAGATCCTGCGCCAGCGAGCGTGTACCGCGGATGTAGGCGCCGGCGCGCAGGTTCTCCTCCACCGTCAGGTGCTCGAAGACCCGGCGGCCCTCCATCACCTGGAAGATGCCCATACGCACGATCTCGGCCGCATCCTTCTTGTGGATGGGCTGGTCGAGGAAGCGCACCTCGCCATCGGTGACTTCGCCATTCTCGGGCTTGAGCAGCCCCGAGATGGCCTTGAGCGTTGTGCTCTTGCCGGCGCCATTGGAGCCGAGCAGCGCGACGATGCGGCCCTCCGGCACCTCGAGCGAGAGACCCTTGAGCACGAGGATTACGTCGTTGTAGATAACCTCGATATTGTTGAGTGCGAGCATAACGTCACCAGATGCGCGGCGTAGGGGCGCAG
>DAOUBZ010000241.1:0-5915 GCA_034432515.1 Chloroflexaceae bacterium
CGCCGATCGTCGCAAAGTCACGGTCATAGCCGGCCTGCTCCAGCGCGGTAAGCACCGTCGGGCTCACCAGGCCGTCACTCAGCCGGGCGGCCTCGTGGGCCGCAGCCAGCACCGCCCAGAGGGTGGGGCTCAGTTGCGTCCAGCCGTGGCCGGCCCGGCGGTTGAGCGCGGCCAGTTCGCTGTCGTCGCGGAAGCGACTGAGGGCCTGCTCCCAGGCAGCAAACCAGCCCGACGTCGCGGCTACGGCCGCCGCAGCGGACGGACCGCTCGCGTCAAGGACGGCGAGCATCGTGCAGCCCATGGCATGGAAGTGGTGGTGCTGCATGTTACTGTGAAGACCGGGTAACCGTGATCGGCGCAGGTCGCGCAACCGGCACGGATACCGATGATTGGGCCGGAGCGGCCGCCGTGTTCGCCGTTGTCGCGGACGGCTGGCCGAGTAGCGGCTGCAGGGTGGGAATGGCTGGCGGCTCGAGCAACCAGGCCGGCGGCTGTGCCACGACGGCTGCCGGGGCGGTTGTGGCCTGTGGCGTCTGCGCGGTGAAGGCGGCCCAGCCGCCGATGGTGGCGGCCAGCGCTGCCGCGCCGATCGCAAGCTTGAGCCCCTGGTTCCGGGCTCGGGTGGGTACTTCTGGTCGTTTCATGGTTTTGCTCACGTACAGGCTTCCGATAGGTCGTTCGGGTTGCGTCCTGCGGGGGGGGCGCTGCCCCGGACCCCTGACCGCTTTGCCAGGCGCGAGGGCGCCCCCCGCAGGGCGCGCGGGGCGGAGCGCCCCGGACCCCGCCTGGAAGGTAGCGTTCCTGGCGGCACGGCCGGGGTGTCATGCCCGCGCCGCGGTCGGGGAGTGGCCGTGCCAGCGGTACGGCCGTTGCCGGCCCCCCGCACGTGGTCGTGGTAGGGGCGCAGCACGCTGCGCCCCCGCGCGTCCGCGCCCCCGGTCCCGCGCTCAATCGCGCAGCAACCCGCAACGGAGTTTTGAAAAGCGTCCTAGTCGTCATGATCGCGGCTCGCGTCACGTTCGCCTGCTCCCGCAAGCCGGGCATAGACCACCTGGCCGCTGGCAACATCCACATAGACCTTGCCACCATCGGTGAACTTCACCTCGTAGACCTGCACGCCGTGTTCGGCCTCACGCTCCACCGCTCGCACGGCGCCGCCTCCACGGTAGTTCACGGCGACTGCGGCGGCCTGCTCCGCGCTGAGCGGGCTCGCGGCGGCGGGCGCCGCGCCAGCGGCAATCGGCGCCTGGGCAAGCTGCTGGTTGGCCTGGGCAAGGCGGCTGTTCGCCTCGGCGAGCGCCGCCTGGTAGGCGGCCTCACGCTCCTGCACCAGCGCCGCAGTGGCGGGATCCAGTACGACGGTCGAGGCCGCAGGTGTAGCGAGGGTTTCTGCCACTGTGGCGGGCGAGGCGGTAGCGGTCTGGCTCAGGCGTGTGGCCAGCCCGGCCAGGAGCACCAGGATGAATGCGGTCAGGGCGGCGGCGATCATGAGCATTGAACGCTGTTGAGGCATTGGATCACTCCTTGTCGTTGCGGTCGGTTCCTGGGAGCTAGCATAGGCCGGTTGGTTGAGAAGAGTCTTGGAATGACCGGCCAGTTCTCCAATCTTTTTCCAAGGTTGGTGCGGTATGCTGATGCGCAGGGAGGTGCTATGCGGATCCTTTTGATCGAAGACGACCAGCGGCTCGCGCGGCTGATTGCGCGTGTGCTGGCCGACGAACACTACCAGGTCGATCTGGCCCACGATGGCGAGAGTGGGCTGGAACTGGCGCTGCGTGGGATCTACGAGGTGGCGATTGTCGACTGGATGCTCCCCGGGCGCGATGGACCGAGCATCTGCCGGGCGGTGCGCGCGGCGCGCCTGCCCACCGCCATGCTGCTCCTGACGGCGCGGGGGCAGATCGAAGACAAGGTGGCCGGATTCGATAGCGGTGCTGACGACTACCTGGTCAAGCCGTTTGCCTTCGAGGAACTGCTCGGGCGGGTACGGGCGCTTGGCCGACGCTTCGACCTCAGCGCCAGCGAGGCGAACGAGTTGCGTGTGGGTGAGCTGGTGCTTGACCTGCGCGGCCATACCGCCCGGCGCGGGGTGCGCAGCCTCGACCTGACGCCCACCGAGTGGAACCTGCTCGAGTACCTGCTACGCAATGCCGGCCAGACCCTCACGCGCCAGCAGATCCTGGACTACGTCTGGTCCTACGATCACGACGTGCAGCCACAGATGGTCGATGTCTATGTCTCCTACCTGCGGCGCAAACTGAACGCGCCCGGTGAGCGCGACCCGATCGTCACCGTGCGCGGGGTCGGCTATCGGCTGGAGGCGACCCGTGTTTAGCGCCACGCCACAGACCCCGCTGGTCCGCGCCGAGGAGCATGGTCGCGACCGTTTCTTTGGGCAGGCGCTGAGTGGCCTGCGGCTACGTTTGACGCTGCTCTACACCCTGGCGGCGCTCGCCCTGGTTGTGCTGGTGGGTGGCGGCGCCTATGCCGTGGTGGCCAGCTACTTTCGCACCATCACCGACCTGGCGCTGCAGCACAAGATGGCCCACGAGTTTCACGCCCTGGCAGCGCCCATCCCACCCGAACTGGCCCCTGCCGACCGCGACTGGTCGATCGTGCGCGGCGATCTCCCGCTGCTGGGTCGCCCGGCGCCAGGCACAGCGATCGACGCCGAGGCAGCGGTGCGCATCGCCGCGACAGCCATGGGCGGCAACTCACCAGAGCGGGTGCGGCTCCGGAGTGAGGATGGCCGCTCGGTGTACGAACTGCGTTACGCGGACGGCAGCAGGGTGCTCGTCGAGCAGACGAGTGGCCGGATCCTCGCGATTGAGCGGCACGACGATGAGGACCACGATGCGGCGGCCAGCACGCACCGCGAGGCAGGCCAGCCAACCGCCACACCCGCCGCGACCGCCCCGCCACTGAGCTACGACGCCGAACTCGCGGCGATCTTCGTATTGCCCCTGGACCGCAGCGGGCGGGTGCTGTTCGACCCGAATACGACCAGTGCGCCGCTTGCCCCCGACGGTGCGGCCCTGAGCGCCGCCCTGGCCAGCGGACACGATCTGCGCACCGTCACCACCGCTGACGGGCAGCGTGTGCGTCTGTTGACCTACCGGCTGACGCGGGATGACGGACCGGCTGCGCTCCAGCTCGGGCGCATGCTTGGCGACCAGGAGCAGGTGCTTGCCCAGCTCACCATCGGGTTGCTGGGCCTGGGCGCGCTGAGCATGGCGCTGATCGGCGCCGGAAGCTGGTGGCTGGCGGGGCGGGCGTTGCGCCCGGCCCAGGCCGCCTGGGAGCGCCAGCAGCGCTTCATCGCCAGTGCGAGCCACGAGCTACGCACGCCGCTCACACTCATCCGCGCCAGCGCCGAAGTCGCGTTGCGCGGCGTCCCGGCGGCTGATGCCGACCAGCGCGAACTGCTTGGTGACGTACTGGCCGAGAGCGACCATATGCGCCAGCTGGTCGACGACCTGCTCACCCTATCGCGGCTCGACAGCCAGCACCTGCCGATCCGCCTTGCCCCGGTGGACCTGCCGGCCCTCCTGGCCGAGGTGCAGCGCCAGGCCGCCCGCCTGGGCGACGAACGGGGCGTCAGCGTGACGCTGGGCGCGGTGAGCGGCACGGTCCGGGCCGACCCCGACCGGCTGCGGCAGGTGCTCATCATTCTGCTGGACAACGCGCTGCGCTACACGCCGGCAGGCGGACAGATCACCCTGGCCGCCGCCCCCCGCGGTCAGAGCGTCCAGCTGAGCGTGACCGACACGGGCTGCGGCATCGCGCCGGAGCATCTGCCCCATATCTTCGAGCGCTTCTACCGGGTCGATGCGGCGCGTGGGCGCGAGAGCGGCAACGCGGGGCTGGGCCTGGCCATCGCCAGGGGGCTGGTGGAGGTTATGGGGGGCACGATCGGCGCGGAAAGCGTCGTGGGCGAGGGCACGACCATCTGGCTGCGCCTACCTGCCGCGCGGTGACAGAAGTGACGAGTGACGAGTGATGAGTGACGAGCATGATCTACGGCATTCCGATGCGCTGGAGTGCGAGCATTTACCATGAGGCTTTAGCGTTGATCGCGTGCCGTAGCCATACCCTGTCACCCTGAGCGGAGCCGCAGGCGGAGCGAAGGGTCCCGGCAGCGCGCACGGGCGGGGATTCTTCATGAGGGGCGGTTTTGCGGATAGCCGGCGCCTGCGCAGCGCCTACGGCTGCCAGCGGTCCGAGTGGCCCGCCTCGCGCGTGGCCAGGGCTGCATCCTCAGGCTGATCGAGGTTGACATCGTTCCAGGCCCTGGGATCGTCGCGCGGCTCGACGTGGGTGAAGACTGAAGTGTTGGGCAGCGCCGCGCGGATGTCGCGCTCGACTGCCTCAGCCAGGTCGTGGCCCTGCTGCACCGTCCAGCTATCGGGCACGAGCAGGTGCATCGAGACGAAGCGGCGCGCCGCGGCCTGGCGCGTGCGCAGGGCGTGGTAGTTCACGCCGCGGTCGGCGTAGCCATCGAGCACGGCGCGTACCCGAGCCAGTTCGTCGGCCGGCAGGGCGGTATCCATCAGCCCCAGGGCGGAGCGGCGCACCAGGTCCACCCCGGCGCGCACGATGTTGGCTGCCACCAGCAGGGCGATCAGCGGGTCGAGCACCTGCCAGCCGGTGAGCCAGACCAGGCCGACGCCAACCAGCACGCCTGCCGAGGTCCAGACATCGGTCATGAGGTGATGGGCATCGGCCTCAAGGGTGATCGAGTCGTAGCGGCGGCCGGCCTGCAGCAGGATACGGGCAACCGCGAGGTTGATCAGCGAGGCGAGGGTGGAAACGGCCAGGCCCAGGCCCAGTTGCTCGATCGGCTGCGGATTAAACAGGCGTGGCACGGCAGCCCAGACGATACTGCCGGCAGCGATCAGGATTAGCAAACCCTCGGTAGCGCTGGCGAAGTATTCGGCCTTACTATGGCCGTAGGCGTGATCCTCATCGGCGGGGCGCGCCGCGATGGTCAACATCGCCAGGGCCACGATCGCTGCCGCAAGGTTGACGAACGACTCCAGAGCATCGGAGAGCAGACCGACCGAACCGGTGAGCAGATACGCAGTCAGCTTCAGGCCGATGGTCAGAACCGCCGCCGCGATCGACAGCCAGACGAACTTCGCAAGCGAGCTACGAGCCATCATCACCCCCGTCGCGCAGGCCACCTGCGAGCACCCCGAACCGCCCTAGCCGTGCGCTGTTGCTTCCAGGCAGTGTACCTGCCCGTGCTGCCTTTTGGCAAGACAGGCAACGAATGTTGATCGGGGCCGCAGCGCCGTTTAGGCAAGGCGAAAGCTGCTCGACGAGAGCAGCTTTCGGCCATTGGCGGTCAGATGACGGCGCTCAGCGCCCGCTCGATCGGCCGCGGGTCTGCTCCCATGCCAGCAGGGCGAGGAAGAGCCCGCAGACCAGGGCCATCGTGAGATTGGCGAAGGCCGCCGCATTGATGCGAAAGCCCCCCGCAGCAAGCCGCATCACGATATTCGCCAGGGCGCCGATCAGCCCGAGCAAGCCCACCGCGCCAGCAGCGAAGGTCGCGCTCATGGCTCGGGCCGGGTTGCGCATCAGTACTCCGAGCCCGATCAGGACCAGCCCAAACAGGATCGGGATTGCCGCAGTCGGGGCAGCGGTGGCGATCACGCCACTGGCGCCAAGCGTCACCAGGATGATCCCGGTCCAGATAGTGATGTTCATGGTATAGCTCCAACTCATACTTCACCTCACTTTGATTCTACGTGAGAACGACGCTACGGGGATGTGTGCGCCGGCCAGGCCGGCGGTAGGCTATGGCTTGCGCACGATCCGCCTCGCGCGCTGTGGGGCTGCCATTCCGCCCGGCACGGGGTTCTTTCGCCGGGTTTGGCGGGGTAGCCCCCAAACCCCGCGAAAGGACCCGG
>DAOUBZ010000242.1:0-14847 GCA_034432515.1 Chloroflexaceae bacterium
GCGGCCAGCGCCAGGCTCAGGATCGCCAGCAGGCCGAGCCATGCGAATCTGCGTTGCATACGAACTGTCCTTTCACTGACGAACTGCATCGGTGCAGGTCGGTCCCGTCGTCGGGTGGCACAAACCGGCTTGCGGGGCGTGGGTGCGGTCACCGGGTGGGCGCTTTGCACCGCCCCTGGGGCATAGGATCACCCCCTTTCCGGGGCCCGCGGCGGCCCGCTGCTGCCGCGGACAATTAGCTCGGTGGGGATAACCGCCGGTGATGCGGGCGACTGTCCGCTAAGCAGCCCGAAGAGCGTCGCAGCGGCGGCCTCGCCGAGACGATAGCCGGGCTGGCGCACCGTGGTCAGGGCCGGGCTGAGCAAACTGGCCAGGGCGATATCATCGAAGCCGACCACTGAGAGGTCGTCGGGGACACGCAACCCGCGGGTGCTGGCGGCGCGCATAGCACCCGCGGCCATACGGTCGTTCAGGGCAAAGATCGCGGTGGGCGGGTCGGGCCGATCGAGCAGCGCGGCGGCGGCCGTCTCGCCGCTCGCCAGCGAAAAATCGCCGCTCACCAGCAGGTCGCTGTCGAGGGCCAGCCCGGCCTCGGCGAGGCCGGCGCGGATGCCGCGCAGGCGCTCATCGAGCGCGTAGGGGCGCGGCACGCTGCTGATCACGGCCAGGCGGCGGTGGCCCAGCCCCAGCAGATGGCGCGTCGCGGCCAGGGCGCCGCCGAAGTCGTCGGCGTGCACGGCGGGCGCCGGGCCGGGTGGGGCATAGCCGATCACCACCCAGGGAGCGGGCCGCTGGCGCAGCAACTCAGCGAAGGGCTGCACGTCCAGCGTCTCGACCAGGATCGCGCCGTCGATCATATCGCTGCGCAGCAGGTGGCTGAAGGCGCTGGCCGCCTCGAGCGGCGCGCGGGCGGTGGAGAGCAGCAGGTGATAGGCGTGGCGATTGGCCTCGGCCTCGATCCCGCGCATAATCTCAAGCAGGTGCGGATCGGCGAAGAACTGGTCGGCGCTGTAGGGGATGAGCAGCCCCAGGATGAAGGAGCGGCGCGCGCTCAGGCCGCGGGCCCGCTGGCTCGGCACGAAGCCCGTCTCGGCGATCACCTGCTCGACCCGCGCCCGCGTCGCCTGGCTGACATAGGGGCGGTTGTTCAGCACCTTGGAGACGGTGGCCGGCGAGACGCGCGCAAGCCTGGCGATTTCATCGATGGTCGGCATGCCTGGTGTACCCGTCGTTGGGCTGGCCCCGCAGTGGGCCTCCGGACGCCGCGCCGTCCGGCGTCGCACATGTGTCAAGACTTTCCCGCGCTACAGGCGAACCTCACCTGGCTCATCGCAAGCACGGCAGCTCGGGCGCCGGAGTGACGAGCCCGTGAGATCCTTGCCTGTTGTCGTGCATCGGAAAGCGGTTTCCGCGAGTATACACCCTGCGCGCGGGCCTGTCAACCGGCCTGGCAGTTCGGTTGACACGGCCCTTGCCTGGGGTATAATGAGGCTGGTTCGATCGACGGATGGCGGATCCGCGTCCCCCTCGCGTGGCCTCGGGCTCGCATGGCGCGGCGAAACGGAAGGAGATAGCCATGTTTGGCCTCGGCTGGGCTGAGTTGCTGATTATCCTCGTGATCGTTGTCGCGATCTTCGGCGCCGGGCGCCTGGCGGGCATTGGCGGGGCCCTCGGCGGCAGCATCCGCGAGTTCAAGAAGGCCGTCAAGGAAGAAGAGACGCCGGCAGTCAAGCCCGATTCACGGGCTGAGGGTGAGACAAAGGCCTGAGCGGCGCGGCGGCGGTAACCTGGTATGGTGGGGGCGGAGCGTGCTCCGCCCCTGATATTTTGTATGCCAGAAGATTATTTTGACCGCGCCACGATCGTGGTGCGCTCGGGTGCGGGCGGCAATGGCGCGGCCACCTTCCGCCGCGAGAAGTACGTGCCGCGCGGTGGCCCCAACGGCGGCGATGGCGGGCGCGGTGGCCACGTTTACCTCGTGGCCGACCCGAACCTCAACACCCTGCTCGGCTTTCGCTACGAGCGCAAGTTCGTCGCCGAGAATGGCGGCAACGGCCAGAAGAACAACATGCACGGCCGCCAGGGTCGCGACCTGGTCATCCCCGTGCCACCCGGCACCCTCGTGCGCACCACGATCGACGGTGTGGTCTACGAGGTCGACCTGGCGCGCCCCGGGCAGCGCTTGCTCGCCGCCCGCGGCGGCAAGGGCGGCCTCGGCAATGTCCACTTCGCCAGCGCGACGCGCCAGGTGCCGCGGATCGCCGAGCTTGGCGAGCCCGGGCAGGAGCTGGAGCTGCAGCTGGAGCTGAAGCTGATCGCCGATGTGGGCCTGGTCGGCTTCCCCAATGCCGGCAAGTCGACGCTGCTCTCGGTGATCAGCGCCGCCCGGCCCAAGATCGCCAGCTACCCCTTCACCACGCTGCAGCCCAACCTCGGCGTCGTCGAGGTCGGCATCCACGACCGCTTCGTGGTCGCCGACATCCCCGGGCTGATCGAGGGTGCCCACGCCGGGGTCGGCCTGGGTCACGACTTCCTGCGCCACATCGAGCGCACCCGCGTGCTCATCCACATCATTGACGCGGCCGGTGTCGATTTCCGCGACCCGCTGGCTGATTACCACCAGATCAACGACGAGCTGCGCCGCTACCAGCCTGCCCTCGCTACCCGCCCACAGATCGTGGCCCTGAACAAGATGGACCTGCCGGCCGCCCGCGACAACCTGCCCCGCCTGCGCGCCGAACTGCCCGTGGCCCCCGAAAACCTCTTCCCGATCGCCGCCGCCACCCACGAGGGCGTCGAGGCCCTGCTGCGCCGTGTCGCGGCCGTGCTGCGCGAGCAGCCCGCGCCCGTCCGCGAGCCGGTCGACCCCGACACGCCCCCCCTGAGCTGGCCGCTGCCACCGGTCGACGAAGACGCCTTCAGCATTAGCCCCGAGGGCGATGGCTGGCGCGTGCGCGGCGTAAAGATCGAGCGCCTGGTGCGCATGACCAACTTCGCCCAGCCCGACGCGGTCGACCGGCTGCAGCGCGTGCTCGACGCAAGCGGCATCAGCCAGGCGCTGCTCGGCGCCGGCCTCGAAGAGGGCGACACCGTCTACATCGCCGACCACGAGCTGCAGTGGGACAGCCAGCGCTTTGAGTAGTGGCCGCGAGGAGCCGTTTATGACAGCTTTCGACGACCTGCTTGGCCGTTACGCCGACGTGGCCGTGCGCGTGGGCGCCAATGTGCAGCCCGGCCAGTACGTGATCGTGCAGGGCGACATTGCCGCAGCACCGCTGGTGCGCCAGCTTGCCCGCAGCGCCTACCAGGCCGGCGCACGCCTCGTCGATGTCTGGTGGGGTGATGACCAGCTGGTGCTGACCCGTTTCGCCCACGCCCCGCGCGACAGCTTCGACCAGGTGCCCGAGTGGCGCCCACGTGTCCAGGCCGAGCTGATGGACCAGGGCGCCGCGGTGATCACCGTCACCTCCAACGACCCCGACCTGCTCGCGGGCCAGCCCGACGAGCTGGTCGCGACGATCCAGCGGGCCTACGCCCAGCATAGCCGGCCCGCCCTCGAGCGGCTGGTGCGCCGCGCCACCAACTGGGTGATCGTCGCCGCGGCCACCCCGCCATGGGCCGCCCGTGTCTTCCCCGACGCACCCGGCGACGAGCGCGTCATGCGGCTCTGGGAGGCGATCTTCGCGGCCTGCCGGCTCAACGACGCCGATCCGGTCGCCTCCTGGCGCGAGCATATCCGCACCCTTGGCGCCAGGGCGGCGCACCTCAACGCGCGCCGCTACCGCGCCCTGCACTACCGCGGCCCCGGCACCGACCTTACGATCGGCCTTGCGCCCGATCATCTCTGGTATAGCGCCGAGATGCCCTGCCAGGCCGGCACGCCGTTCGTGGCCAACCTCCCCACCGAGGAGGTGTTCACCATGCCCCACCGCGACCACGTCGACGGCGTGGTGCGCGCATCAAGGCCCCTCAGCTATGGCGGCGCGCTGATCGCCGACTTCGGCCTGACCTTCAAGGACGGGCGGGTGGTGGAGGCCACGGCGGCCCAGGGCGATGAGGTGCTGCGCCAGCTGATCGCCACCGACGAGGGCGCCGCTCGCCTCGGCGGGGTGGCCCTCGTACCCGAGGACTCGCCGATCGCCCGCTCGGGCGTGCTCTTCTACAACACCCTCTTCGACGAGAACGCCGCCTGCCACCTCGCCCTCGGCAACGCCCTGCGCTTCACCGTCACGGGCGGCGAGGAGCACGACGACGAAACGTTCGCCAGCGTGGGCGGCAACATCAGCCCACCCACGTCGACTTCATGGTCGGCTCCGCCCAACTCGACATCGACGGCCTGCTTCCCGATGGCGCCAGCGAGCCGGTGATGCGCAACGGCGAATGGGCGTTTCGAGGGCCTGATTAGCATGTTTGTTCGTAGAACACTTGACAGTCCGTCGATTGACATATGACCAGTGGCTGCTATAATCAGAACGAGTGTTTAGTATTTTTGTGCCGCACGGACGTTCATGCAGCCAATTGCGGTCATCGGCTCGCCGAATAGCACCACGAGCTTCACCGTCGACATCCTCGAGACGGCGCGCGACCGGGCACTTGACCACGCCTGGGTGACGTTTGAGGTGGTGGAACGCTTCAATGGCCGCGCCTATCGCAAGCGGGCGCTCTGCCAGCTCGGCGGGATCGTGACCCGCAACCGCTGGCACGAAGACCCGATCATCCGCGCCGTGATCAAGCACCAGGGCGCGCTGCCGGCCCTCTCCGGCGAGAGCGACCTGACCAGCGCCCAGCTCACCGCGCTCGGTGTTTTCCTGCTCGAGGATGATGGCCGTGTGCGCCGCCGCACCACCCTCGCAACGCCGCCGCCAAGTGGCACACCCGTCTTCCCCGCTACCGCCGATGTGCTGCAGGCCCTGGTCGATACCGAGCCGGGCATCTTCTACGCCGGCACCTCGCCCGGCGACGGCCTGCCCGTACCGCTCACGCTGCGCCACTTCGGCGCCACCGAGGCCGGCGGTTTCGGCGAAGCGGTGATGCTCGGCATCTTCGGCCAGACGCGCAGCGGCAAGTCCATCCTCGCTGCCCAGCTGCTGGCCGGCTTCGCCGCCAACCCGCAGCTGGGCCTGCTCGTGCTCGACCCCCAGGGCGAGTTCGGGCGCGACCGCTTTGCCGCCGGCGACCACCGGGTGGATTTTAGCATCCGGCGCCTGCTGGCCAGCCTGCGCACCAGCCGCCCGGTGACGGTCGCCAGCACCGACGAGGTGGCGCTCGAGGGCCCCGAGGCGTTCACCGAGACGCTGCGGCGAGCCGGCTTCTTCGACAGCCTGGGCTTCAAGGGCGCCCAGAAGGAGCGCGAGGCCAGCGAGCGCCTGGCCGGGCTGCTGGCCGAGTTGACCGATGGCGAGGGCCGGCGCCGGCCGGTGCGCGACCTGCGCGGGGCCGACCTGCCGCTGCTGGTGCGTGACCTGGCCCGCTTCGCCGACGTGATCTACGCCAGTCGCCCCGGCACCACCCCCGGCGAGGGCCAGCGCGCCCAGGATGTGCTGGCGCGCTACCAGCTCGACGAGGCCCGGCTCAAGCGTGTCTGGGCCAGCGCGCTGACCGCCTTCCGCACCGATGGCGGGCGTACCCCGCTCTCGCAGCTCATCCAGCGCGTGCTCGGCGAGCGCGAGGTAGTGGTGCTCTCCTTCGCCCAGGAAGGCGCCCACGACGCCGTGCCCTACTTCCTGCTCAACGAGATCCTCACCCGGTTGCGCCAGGTCATCCATCGGAGCTTCAACCGCGACCAGGCGTCGAATGCCCTGGTGGTGCTCGACGAGGCCCATCTCTTCGCCGGCGAGCACGCCGCCGAGAGCAGCGATGGGATGCGCACGCGCACCCTGCTGGCCCAGAGCGTGCGTATGACCGGCAAGTACGGCGTGGGCTGGATGTTCATCACCCAGACGCTCCACGATTTTGACAAGACCGTGCTGCGGCAGCTGCAGGTCAAGTGCTTTGGCCAGGGCTTCAAGCTCGGTGCCGACCGCGAATACGTCGAGACCGAGCTGGGCAAGGAGGGCTTCGCCCGCTACTGTTCGCTGCCCGACCCGAAGCGCACCGGGCGCTACTCGTTCATGCTCACCGGCCCGATCGTCGCGCTGGGCAGCCTGGGCACGCCGCTGGTCCTGCAGGGCTTCCGCAGCTCCGACGACCTGATGCGGGCCAACCCCCACTGCTTTAAGTCCGAGCCGCAGGGGCACTGATGGGGTGGCGTGACACGCTAACGCTGCGTCCGCGCCAGAAGTGCCGGTTTGCGCGAACGCGAGGACGCGATCGGATCGCCTCATCGCGTCATGCATCCTCATAGACCACTGTCAGGCAGGAATGGCCGTTTCTTACTGGTGCATCCGGCAAGTGATTTGTTACCCTGAGCGCAGCGAAGGGTCCCGGCCGAGATGCTTCGCTGCGCTCAGCATGACACATGACTTGGCGAATGAACCACTTACCCATGCCGACCGATGAGTCATCCATACACTATCGACGCTGAGCGCGGCTATCTGCGCATAGGGGCGACCCGGCTGAGCTACCTGGACTGGGGTGGGGCCGGGCCGCCGGCGTTACTGCTGCACGGCATCACCAGCAGTGCGGCGGCCTTCTGGCAGGTCGGGCCGGCCCTGCGTGCCGCCGGCTTCCGGCCGATCGCGCTGGACATGCCCGGCCACGGCGAGAGCGACCTGAGTCCCGATCACGCGATCGACACGGTGGCCGGGCTGGTTGGTGGGGTCATTGCGCAACTGGGGCTCGAGGCGGTGCGGCTGATCGGCCACTCGTGGGGTGGGGCCACCGCCCTGGCGCTGGCCGGCGGCGTCCACCCGGCGCGCGCCGCGCTCGCCCGGGTGGCGCTGGTTGACCCGGCGCTGGCCATGGCGGCCACCTGGGGTGAGCCGCGCCTCCCCGACTACCTCGTGGGGGTTGGTGAACCGGCCGCGCAGGTGCGCGCCACGGTGCGGGCCAACAATCCGGCCTGGCAAGACGAAGACGTGTACTGGAAGAGTATCGCGCTGGAGCAGTGCCGCCGCGCGCAGGTGGAGGGCTTCTTCCTGCCGCGTGCAAGCTGGAGCCTGGTGGAGCGGGTCGGGCGGGTGGCCGTGCCGCTGCTCGTGCTGGTATGCGAACCGGCGTACACCGTCATCCCACCCGAGCGGCTGGCGGAGCTACGGGCAGCGCTCCGCCCGGGCCTGGGGCGCATCGAACTGGTGCCGGGCACGAACCACAACATGTTCCGTGGCCCGGGCTACGCGGCGACAATGGCCGCGCTGCTCGCCTGGCTGAACGCCTGAGGGCTCCTCAGGACGCCTGTTGTTCACGTCGCTGGCTGAACTGGCCGTTGCTGGCGCCGGCATTGGGCTTATAGCCGTTGGCACGCACAATCTCGGCATAGCGGCGCGTACTGCGCGGATCGCGGTGGCCGAGAATGCGGCGCACCACCTGTTCCGGGTAGAAGGCGATCAACTCGGCGGCGGCGGTGTGCCGCAGGTGGTGCAGCGTATAGCGTGGCACCTCCTTGCCGTCGACAACATCCACCAGGCGGGCCTGCTTGCACACCTGCACCCAGCGGCGGTGCAGCGTATCATAGGAGGCCCGGTTGCCGCGCGACGACTGGAAGAGCGGCGTATCGGACGGCAGATCGTCGCCCAGGTCCCGGATCCAGCTGCGCAGACCGCGCAGGCTGCGTGGCATCGCGTCAGGGGTGAGCACGACCATCCGCTTGGTGCCGCTCTTGCTGTCCTGCACCAGCAGTACCTCACGCCCCGGCTCCAGGATCACGTCACCAACATTCAGATTGAGCACCTCATCGGTGCGCACCCCGATCTCGCGCAGCAGGGTGAAGATCAGGCGGTAGGGCTGTGGGCTGGCATTGATCGCCGCGTCGAGCGCCCGGCGCTCGCTCTCATTGGCGATCGGCTGGGGACGGTGCTCGGCGTGGTAACGGGCGCCCACCTGGTCGACCGGATTGTGGCCCACGTAACCCTGGCCGACGGCCCAGCGGAAGAAGCGCCCCAGACTGGCGATGCGGCGATTGGTGGTACCCGGCTGCTCGTCACGGCTCTCCAGGAACGCCTTGATATCGCTGGTCGAGACCACCTCCAGCGGCATGCTCATCGCTGCCGCGGCGGTTCGCAGATCGCAGCGGTACGAGGTGATCGTATTGTTGCTTAGCCCGTGCTCACGCTGAATATCGCTCAGGAACGTCTCCAGTTCACTGGCGATGGTGCGCAGCCGATGGCCCCCGAGGCTGTCGCTGTTTGACATAGTCGCCCTCCTCTGTCACCACCGGATCGTCGCTTGTTACCGGCTTACACGGGGCCGCTGCGGCAACGAGCGTGCTCGCCTGTCCGGGTGCGGGCGAACTTCGACACACGCCGGACGGTTGCGCCGGAGACGGTCAACCGATCGGCCTGGCCTGACTTATAACTGACCTCATTTTGCATTATAGCAAAAAGTACGCAACATTTCTAGTTCTAAGTTGGGAATATTTAGACTTCAGCGATCTTCTCGGCGTCGAGACGTGCCCACTGGCCGTACTGCTCCCACCAGAGCTCGTGGGCGCGCGCGGGGCCGTACCAGCGGTCGAGGCGCTCAATGGCGCCGGTGAGGCGTTCGAGCCGTTCAGGGGGCGCAGGGTGGATTGCGCCGGCCTCCGCCAGGGCCCTGAGGAACGGCAGGGCCAGGTGTCGCGCCAGGAAGGGTCGCAGGTGCGCGCCGCGCCACGGTTCGGCGCCGGGCTGTTCGGGCAAGACGCCGATGTGCCGTCGAAGGGCGCCGGTGATATACCACAGGTGGGCCGCGGCGGGGCGTTCGGCCTCGAGCCGGCGCTCGGCGGCCTCAAGCCCGGCCGCCAGATTGACCGCGCAGCTGATGAGGCCGCGGGGCGCGCGCGCCGCGCCCTCGCGTAACAGGGCGACCAGGCGCGCGGGCGTGCCGGCTTGCTCCGCCACGCCCCGCCAGTACCAGTAGAGGCGCACCTTGTTGTGCAGCCGTCCCCACTGCTCGCGCAGGCCGGCCCGCTCAAGCAGCGACAGTTGCTCGCGCAGCCCGGCGGCGAGCCGGTCGCCGAGCTCAGGCGCGTGAAAGACCAGCCACTGCAGCAGGCGCTGGCGTCGCCGCGCCCCGGGCCGCCAGAAGCTCAGCGCCAGCGTGCTGACCACCTCGGGGTGGCACTGGCCGATCAGCACGTCGGAGCGGCCCTCGTGCCGCACGCGGCGCAGCCCGCTATCGAGATTGCTGGTCTCGTGCTCGTGATGATCGGCCAGCGCTTCGGGCGCGTAGCGGAACGGGATGCCCGCCTTGATCAGGCGCAGCCCGAACTCGTAGTCTTCGCGCGCCGGGCCTAACGCCGTGTCAAAACCTCCGAAGCGGGCGAAGGTTGCCCTGTCGAGCGACAGGTTCCCGCTGAGCAGATCCTGGTAGGTGAAGCGGTGCCCAGGCGCGCCCAGTTCGCGGAACTTCTCTTCCCACCAGAAGCGGGTCCGCTGGTGAAAGTAACTGCGTCGTGCAACCGGCAGCGGGGGGTAGGGACCGATCACCACCTGGCCGGGATGCGCGCTATGGGCCTGGGCGTGGGCGGCGACCAGGGCGGGCCGGGGCTCCACGTCATCGTCGAGAAAGAGCACGATCTGGCCGCGGGCACTGGCTGCGCCGCGATTACGGGCGCAACTGGGGCCGTTTCCGCCTGTCTCGACGATCTGCAGCGGGCAGGCGGCGCGATAGCTCCGCAGCATCGGCAGGGTGTCGTCGCGGCAGCCATCGGCCGCGACAATGATCTCCATACGCTCGGCGGGGTACCGCTGCGCCTGCAGGGCGTCGAGGGTGCGCTTGAGCGAGCCGCTCCGGTTGTGGGTCGGGATAACGATGCTGATCGATGGTATAGGGTCGGGCATAGCTGGCGATCACCCTTTCCGTGTCTGCCAGTACGATGTGAGATACAATACGGGGCCCAGCGCCGCGCCGCGGAAACGGTCGAGCACGATGCGGGCGGGGGTGCTGCCAGGACGCCTGCGCAGTGCCTGGCTGAGTTGATACCACTCGCGCCCGAGCCACAGTTTGGCGTGGCGTATGGCGTTCAGGTCGCCTTCAAAGCACAGGGCGCGGGTCAAGATGCCAAACCCGGCCACTTCATAACCGAACAACTGGGCGCGTAGCGCTTCCCACGAGTGGCGGTGGCGGTGCCAGTTCAGGGCCTGGGGATCGTAGACGATGCAGTAGCCGGTTTGCAGGATGCGCCGGAACATGTCGCCATCGCCGCCGGCCCGGGTAGGCGTACCCGCGTCGAGGGCAGGATCAAAGGGACCGACGCAATCGGTTACCACGCGCCGCAGGGCCATATTGACCCCGGCGCCCGCCTGCCATCCCAGCAGGGGATCATGCCAGGCGTTGTCGAATACGATGCGCTTGAAGCCCCGGGTTAAGGCGCCATAACGCTGAAAGGTGATCTGCGCGCTGGTTTCCAACTCCAGGGCCATGGTCAGGCCAGTGACGCACATCACCAGCGGGTCATCGAAGTTGTGGAGCAGCGCGCGGAGCCAGCGCGGATCGGGCGCCGCGTCGTCGTCGGTGAAGGCTACAACCTCGCCGCTGGCCTCGCGCAGGGCGCGGTTGCGGGCGTTGTTCAGGCCGGGCCGATCTTCACGCACGTAGCGCATGCGCGGGTAGCGCGCCACCAGGTCGCGCGTCGCCGTGGTGGCGGGCGCATTGTCAATGACCAGCACCTCCTGTCCGTCGTCCGGCAGGGCCATCAGCGCCTCCAGACAGCGGGCCAGATCCTCGGGGCGGTCCCGCGTACAGACGGCGACGGTTGCGCGGGGCAGCTGCGCCGGGTCGATCGGCGCCGGTCGTTCGCCCAGGTGGTCGCGCAGCCAGGCTTCCCAGAAGGCCGAGTCGGCGGCTTCGAGCAGGCGCAGGCGCAGGTCGTCGCCGCCCAGGCGCCCCTCGACCACCGGCAGCACGGCCTGCCCCACCGGGATGCCGTGCAGTCGCAGGAGGATCAGGGCGGCGGTGTAGCGCTCCAGCCCGTCGATGAACGGCGGAAGACGATCCATGTCCAGATCGAGGACAGCAATAGCCATAACAAGACGCCCCCTTTGCTAGCGGGGCGCCCACCCGGGGCGCCCCGCTGCCCTCAGTGGTGTGTCAATGAAGTTTCCCGGTATTCCGCCCGCTCTGTCATGCTGAGCGCAGGGGAAGCATCGTCCGGCTCCTGATGCGCCAGGCCCCTTGCTCCGCAATGGAACGCCCCCGCGCACGGCTCTGGTCTCCCCGCTGCGACAGGCTCAGCGCAGGCCGCTCTCGCAGGCGCCCACATGTTCTGTCCGCCCCCAAAAGCCCCGCGCCCCCGTTCCGGCGTGGCTGGGCTACGAACCAGATGAGTAGTGTGGCGCCCTATGCGCGATCTCGGTACCTGGCGCGAGGTAGAGGCGCCGGGCGCGATCCACCGGGTAGCGCAGGCCGAGGGCCAGGCCCTGCCAGGTGACCGCCAGTTGCTGCAGGCCGACCGCGGTCTTGGGCCAGCAGCGCCACTTGACGATGCCCGAGAGGGCCTGTCGCAGCCCCTGGCCGAGCAGCCAGTCGCCGAGGATGGCCGCGCCGACCGGGTCGCCGCAGCGCAGGTATTTTGCAGCCGTGGCGCCAGCCCCGATGCCGTAGTCGTAAAACGTCGCATAGACCTCTGCGGGGTGGTTGCGCTGCTGGTGGTAGGTCAGGGCGTGCGGGGTGTACACAATCTGGCCTCCGGCGTAGAGGATGCGATGCCCCAGGTCGCGATCCTCCCACGAGCGCAGGGGTCCGCCGGCGCCCAGGGCTTCGTCGAAGCCCCCCAGGGCCTCCAGACGTTCCCGGCGCACCCCCATACTGGCGCCGTGCCCAAAGCCGAGCCGCCGGGGGTTGCCGGCATAGACTTCACGTGCCTCGCTGCGCTTGATCGCCAGGGGCAGAGCTGCCGCCCAGCGTTCCGTGGGCGCGGCGCCCCGCCACTCTGGCAGGAGGCGCCCAAAGGCGGCCCAGACGTCCTCTTCGGTCAGTTCCGTTGCCAGGGCGGCGGCCCATCCCGGCGCCGCCCGGCAGTCATCGTCGGTGAAGAGCACGTACGGCGCGGCGCCGAGCTGCGCCCCCAGGTTGCGCGCGCTGCTGATCCCCCGCGTCGGCGTCTGCACGTAGCGCACCCGTTCGTCCTGACGGCAGAAGGGCTGCACCGCGCGGGCCGTGGCATCCCCGTCGCTCTGATCCACCACCCAGATGCTGAGCTGCGGGTTCGCGTCGGCCAGCAGGCTCATCAGCGTTCCGCTGAGCGACGCGCCCCGATTGCGGGTGGGGATGATTACATCGATTGGCAGCGGGTGCTGTGGCTGCACAGCTCTCTCCCCTTCAGGCACATTCAAACCGACTTGACAGTTTGCGCGGAGGCGATTGTAGCGCCTTATCGCGTTACGCCTCCACTCTACGAATGTCAAGGCGGGCCGTGTACCGCCGTGCGCGCTCACGCCCGCGCCTGACCGCCAGTCGTGTAATGCGCGGCAGCAGCCCCACGAGCAACGCTAGCACCCGCGTTGACCGGCTGCAGCGCAGCGCTTCGCGCACCTGGATCAGCGCCGCGCGCAGTTCGCCGCGCTGCACCATTCCCGGCACGCGGTTCGCCAGCGCATCGGTTGCCCAGAACGCCAACGAGCGCCGGCCGATCGCGGGCGCCAGTTCAGCCGGGAGGTAGTCGCGGATGATCGCGACCGCCCGCCGCACGTCGCGCAGGTTCTCGCCGCTGCGCATGTGCTTGCTGCTGTTCGAGGCGCTGTGCATGCGGTAGAGCGCCAGTGGTTCGACCTCGTACCACACCGAGTAGTGGGCGGCGATACGGTTCCACATCTCCCAGTCTTCGACCCAGCTGAGGCGGCGGTCGAACATCCCCAGCGTCTCATACACCTCGCGGCGTACGACGATCGCGGGTGTCTGGATCAATTGCTGAACCGCAATGCGCGGCAGCCAGTGCTCCAGCACGCCACTCTCGTGACGCTCCAGCGCCGACAGCCAGTGCCAGTGGCCGTGTTCATCGGTGAGGATCTGCCGGCAGAAGGCCGCGCCAATCTCGGGACGCGCCTCGAAGCCTCGTTGCAGCTTGTGGTAGAAGCCGTCACGCACGGCATCATCGCCGTGCAGCAGGTGGATCAGCTGCCCGCGCGAGCGTCGCAGGCACGTGTAGAAGTTCGCAAGGTGCCCGCCGTTCTCAGGCCGGCGGTAGAAGCCGACGCGCCCGCGTCCCAACTCGGCGACGACCGCCTCCGGGTCGTCCAGGGTCGAGCAGTCGTCAACCACCTCGATCTGCATAAGGTCCGGACCAGGGTCCTGGCGCAGCACGCTGGCCAGCGTTTCGCGCAGATAGGCCGCGCAGTTATAGGTCGGGATCATCACCGACCAGAGCGGGCGGGCAGTGTCTGCCGCAAGGGGTTCCAGGCGCGGCTGGAAGGGATTGGGCGAGTATGGCCGATGTGCTGCCATGGTGGTACGCTCCTGGTCAGACACTTCGCCGGCTCAGATCGTGCGCTTACGCGCGAGCGAGTCGTAGCGAGCGAGCGAACGTAGCCAACGCCTGGCAAGGCGCCGGGCCAGTGGGCGCGCTTCGTTCAGGATGACTGGCGAGCAATTGCAGCGTAGTGCCTCGAATAGTTGCACGGCGGCCGCCGTGAAGTCGGCTGCGGTCGTGAGCTGATCGGTGTAGTACAGCCCCCAGCGGGCCCAGACCAGACTGGCGCTGGCGGCCGCCTGACGTTTGAGCGACGGGGGCAGGTACCCGCCGATGATGCGTGTCGCCGTGCGCACGTCGCGCATATTCTGGCCGCTGCGCAGCGAGCGCCTGGTCAATGAGGCGCTGTTGTCGCGGTAGTGAGCCAGCACGGCCGGCTCGTAGCCAATCGGGTAGTGCATGGCGATGCGTGCCCACATCTCCCAATCTTCGCCGCAGGTGCGCATCCGGTTGTCAAAGCCGCCGAGGTGCTCGTAGACCGCACGGCGCACGACAATCGCCGGCGGCTGCACGGGATGGCGCACGACGAAGCGCTCGCGCCAGCCCTCCAGGATGCCCGCTTCCGCCTGCTCGCGCTGCGCGCTCCACTTCTCGGTGCCGCGCTCATCTACCGTTGCGTGGCGGCAGAACGCGGCCCCCAGCTGTGGATACTGCTCGAACAGGCTGCCGATGCGCGCATAGAAACCGGGTAGGACCAGGTCGTCGCCGTGGAGCAGGTGGATGACGTGACCACGCGCGCGTTGCAGGCAGGTGTTGAAATTGCCGACGTGGCCGCGATTCTGGGGCTGGCGATAGAATGCTACCCGTCCACGGCCCACGTCTGCCACCACGGCCTCCGGATCATCATGGATTGAGCAGTCATCGACCACCTCGATCTGCATCAGGGCCGGACCGGGATCCTGGGCCAGCACGCTGGTAAGCGTTTCGTGCAGGAAGCCGGCGCAGTGATAGGTCGGGATCATCACCGACCAGAGAGGCCGCGTGCGGTCGCTCGGCAACGGCGTGATGACCGGGCGGTACGGGCTTGGTACGGTCACAAATGGTGCCATGTGCTCCTGGGCAGATGTTAGATTTCAGATCGATACGTTGATAGGCATTAAATGCAATACCTCTCCCCAACGGGGGCAGGTTGGGCGGCTCTCAGGTGGAGGATTTTTGGCGGATGGCGTCCTGATGCGCTGCTTGCCCTCACCCCCCTGCCCCTCTCTCCCGGCCTGGGAGAGGGGGGCAGGGGGGTGAGGGCAAGCAGCGCATCAGGACGCCATCCGCCAAAAATCCTCCACCTGAGAGCCGCCCAACCTGCC
>DAOUBZ010000243.1:0-3206 GCA_034432515.1 Chloroflexaceae bacterium
CAGTGAGGGGTTTCTACTGCATTAGGACGCCCTAGAACCTGCTTTTGCTTCGACTACTAACCTCCACTGTTCGGATATTGGAGAGCTTCTAAATGACGGTACACAATTCGTCGACTCCGGCATTGCTGGCAGCGCACTTCTGCCGGGTGCCCGGTCAAATGAATTCTTCAACCTGGTTCGTGTCGAACAACAGGGTGATCAGCTGGTATACATTGCGGGTCGCCCGGTGAATGACCATCAGTGGGAGCCCGAGGCGCTCTACGCCGCCACGGATCTCGACCGTGCCCGCAAGGTTACGCTGCCTGATCCAGCGGCGCTGCCCTACGACCTGCTCATCCGCGGTGATAGTGCCTATCTGCTTGCCGCAACGAAGCTGTCGACAGGGCGCTACACGATCCGGGTTTACACCAGCCGTGACCTTACGCGCTGGCAGGAGTTGTTCCGCTTTTCGGCCGAGAGTTTTGCACGCTCCTTTGAGGAGTATGACGGCGACTTCTACTTCGGGCTCGGCTGCAACACCGACAACTGCCCTGCTGCCAGCGGGGACATCCTGCGGGTTCGACGCAGCGCCTACCTTCCTCCACCAAGGGCACCCGGGCCCGTCGAGCCGTCCCAGAATGTGTATAGAGTGTTCCTGCCCGCCATCCGTGCAGTCTTCTTGCGCGCCACAGACCATGCGGCAACAGCAAGTGCCAGGGTGACCAATCAGCAGGCCGTGAGGGGATAAATGTACCGCTTTGCTGCCTATGGACTTGGGATTCACTCCAGCCTGCCTTTGCCCGAGCTTGTCCCCGCCGATCTGGACGCCGACGTACGGATTTTCTGTACGACCGCTCCCGATCTGACGGCACAACCGGGCCGGGTTCACTGCATCAGCGCCGCAACTGATGCAGTGCTGCTCGGCTGGGGTTCCGTCGCCACAGCCCTGATCCGCAATGGTTCTGAACTCCATGTGTCCAGGGCGCCTGAGATTCCGGATCAGGTGATCCGGCTCCTGATCCTCGGGCCTGCGCTGGGGGTGCTCTTGCACCAACGTGGCCAGATCGTCCTGCATGCCAGTGTTATGGAGGTGGGTGGCGTTGCAGTCGCCCTGCTCGGGACCAAGGGCGCCGGCAAATCCACAACGGCCGCTGCCCTCTGCGCCCGTGGCCACCGTCTGGTCGCCGATGATTTGCTCGTTCTAGATTCCGGCGACCCCGGTGTCGTACGCGTCCAGCCCGGTTCGCCACAACTGCGGCTGTGGCCTGACGCAGCGCAAGCCATCGGCAGAGACCCTGCATTGCTCCCACGGCTGCGCGCCGACAGCCACAAGCGGGCGCTCCCGGTGCCTGATAGCTTTCGACACGAAACCTGTCCATTGGGGCGTATCTACCTCCTTAAGGTAGGCGACACGCTCGCCCTCGAACCAGTTGAGGGGCAGGTTCGCTTCATAGAGCTCGTTAGCCACTCCTATGCGCTCCGCTTTGTCGGCTCGCACGGGATTGGCCGTGGCCACTTCCAGGGATGCCGGCAGATCGCCGAGCACATCCCCATGTACTACCTTCGCCGCCCCACCGACCTTGGGCGTGTCTGTGAACTCGCCGAGTTGATCGAGATGGACGTCAATGCTACCGTGAGCCTGGAGTAGACGCCACACAAGATAGGACCCCTCACAGCTATGACCCCGCTAATCCTCAATCAGGGCCTGGCCCCTGCCGCCGCGGCCTACGCCCTCGGCCTGGCCGCCACGCTGTTCCTGATCGCCGTGCTGGTGCAACGCGAGCTGGTCGATGGGCTCAGCGGCGAGCGCGCCCGGCGCCTCGCCCGCGCCCTCACCGTCGCCACCCTGCCCCTGCTCGGCGCCTTCGCCCTGGTGGTCATCGACCGCATCGCCGGCCTGTTGAAGTGAAAATGGCGCCGATAGCCGATAGCGGATAGTACTACAGTTGTAGTTCACGTCACGCGGTGGCCGGCACGCGCACGCCGTGGGCGTAAACGCCTCGGCCAGGTTCGCGAAGGCCACCTACGTGGCCTCATGAGCCGGCGCAGGCCGGCTTCGCCTCTGCTAGCCCGCGGCTTCAGCCGCCGGGCGAGCCGTGGCAGAGCAAGATACAACTGTAGTAATAGCCGATAGTGGGACGAAAGACCCCGAGAGCTCACAGGTCTGGCAAACCCGTGAGCTCTCGGGGTCGACGACCTGGGGAAGCGCCGATCGTCGCGCGGCGCGATACCGACTTGTTGTACAATCCGCCGTGGGCGTGAAACATCCAGCAACCCCCGGGTGCGACGCCCCCTTTCACGCGGATTGTGCCCTATGCGTAGCCACCTCGCCCGCCAGGCCCTCGCGCTGACGCCCATCCTGGTCGCCGGCCTCTATCTTCTCGGGCTCTTCGGCTGGTGGGCCGCCTCCACCCGCTTCGGCGACCGCTGGCTCTGGCTGTTTCTGCTCAACTGTGTCGCGGTCTACCTCTTCCTGCCCCTGCCCCTGGTGCTGATCATCGCCGCCCTGAGCCCGAGCCTGCCCCTGCGCCTCGGCGCGGCGCTCGCCCTGCTGCTGTTCTTCGGCCTCTATGGCCGGCTCTTCCTCCCGCGCCCCCCCGCGCCGCCCGCCAATCCGACCCTGACGGTGATGACCTACAATGTGCTGGCCTTCAACCCCCGGCCGGACGCCGTCGCCGAGGCCATCGCCCGCTCCGGCGCCGATGTGGTCGCAGTGCAGGAGCTCAGCGCGCCGATCGCCGCGGTGTTGCAGGAGCTGCTGCACGCGCAGTATCCCTATCGCATGGTTGCCAGTACCGACGGCGTGCGCGGCATGGGCGTCTGGAGTCGCTACCCCCTGCGCGATACCGGGCAGCGCCTCGCCGGCCCCTGGCTCAGTGAGCCCCAGGTGCTTGCGGTGGCCCACCCCGAGGTCAGCGTGACGCTGATCAATGTCCACAACCGCTCGCTCGATATCAGTTCGCCAGGCTGGCCGGCGCGCCTGCACCATTCCGCCCCGGACCGCGAGGCGGCGGCCCGCTCGCTCACCGCCTTCGCCCACGCCCACCCGGGCCCGCTGGTAGTGCTCGGCGACTTCAACGCCACCGACCAGAGCCGCGCCTATCGCCTGCTACGCGGCGCGCTGCGCGACGCCTGGCGCGAGGCCGGCTTCGGCCTCGGACATACCTTCCCCGGCACCAACGCCAGCGGCAGCGGGCCGCCCCGCCTCGGCGCCAGGCACGTGCCGC
>DAOUBZ010000244.1:0-9942 GCA_034432515.1 Chloroflexaceae bacterium
AAGCATTGGCTGCGCCAATGCTTCGGCCCTACCGCGCCGGGGTCACACGGGCCTGGAGCAGCGAGCGCGCCACGGCATCGAGCACCGCGGCGGGCCGGCCGCCACTGGTGAGCCCGATGCGGCGGATGAGCGCACGGCGGTAGACATGCAGTGAGCAGGGGGCAAAGCTGCAGCGGCGCCGGTGGGCGGCGAGACGGTGCGGCTGGGGGAAGAGCTGGACGATCATAGGCGGAGCGCTATGTTCGTGTCGTTTATCACAAGCTCCATCATAGCCCCTACGCCGCACTGCGTCAACCACCTGTTGCAGCGCATTTGCTGTGCATTATATTGCAGCGGCGCTATGTGAAGCCGTTGCCGGCCTGCAGCCAGTGTACCCCGTCCGGCCGGTCGCCCCGGGGAAATAAGCCGCAACACGGGGGAAAGGAACGACTACCCAGGTCCGCTGCTGGAGAGCAGGCTGGTTGCCGGGGTGATGACCTCGGCGACCCCGATGCGTAGCATGCACTCCGGCCCGGCCGTGCCGCGTGGGCAGTGGGTCACGACGTGGCAGGGGCTACAGAAGAGGCCGGCACGCACCACCTGGTGGCGGGCCGGGTCGCCCCACGGTCCGAAGCGTGCGTGGTCGGTGGGACCGAACAGATGCAGGCTCGGCGCGCCCTGGCTCACGGCCAGATGCAGCGGCCCGCTGTCCACCCCGATAACCAGCGCAGCGTGGCCAAACAGGGCAGCGAGTTCGCCGAGGCTGGTTGCGCCCGCAAGGTTGAGCGGCGGGCGCTGCAGCAGGCTGGCCACCCGGGTGACGAGCGCCGCCTCGTCCGGCCCGCCGGTGAGCAGCAGGCGCGTGGCGGGGAGGGCGGCCAGCGCGTCGCCCACGGCTGCCCAACGCTCGGCGGGCCATAGCTTGCTCATGCCCGCCGTACCGGGGTGGATGATCAGCAGGCGCTCACCGGGGGCGAGGTGGGTGGCCAGCCAGTCGCGCGCCCAGGACCGCTCAGCTGTGGTGGGGACGAAACGCAGCGGCGGCGTCCCAGGGGCGACCGGCACAGCAGCGCCGGTGAGGCCAGCTACCGCCTCGAGGGCCTGCCGGGTCACATGGCTGCGCGGATCATAGGGCAGGGCCAGGCTGAGCAGCGGCGCGCAGAGCGGGTGGGCGTGGCCAACCCGCAGGGGGATGCCGGCCAGCATAGCCAGGGCCGCACCCCACCAGTGATCGTCGCGCAGGAGCAGCGCCGCGTCGTAGCGCGCCCGTCGCAGCAACAGCCCATAGCGCAGCAGGGCCAGATATGGCGCGAGTGGCTGCCGCCGGCCCGCGCGGGCGCGCTCAAAACCGGGGAATGGTACCTCACCCAGGCGGTCGAGCTCTGCTAGCCCCTGCCACATGCGCCGGGCCCAGGGGCCGACCAGGGCGGTGATATGGGCGGCAGGCAGGCCCTGGCGCAGGGCCTGCAGCGCGGGGGTGGCCAGCAGCAGATCGCCCAGATGGTCGGGCTTGAGCACCAGGACGCGCCGGGGCAGCCCGGGCCGCGCCCGCCGGACGAAGGGCCGGGCGAGCAGCGCGAACGCCTGGAGCACCCAGCGCTTCATCTAAAACAGCATGGCCCCCGCCTCGCGGGCCAACTGCCGTAGCCGTTCGGCGGTCTCGGTGTTGATACGCGCCTGCTCCTGGTCAGCAAGCTGGTTGAGCTGCGTGACCAGATCGGGGGTGATCTTCGCCACATTCTTGCGCAGCAGCGCGGTCGCCTCGCGGGGCGTCTCGGCGAGCAGCAACTCATTGATGAAGCGCTCCTCGGGCGAGAGCCGGCTCTGGATGATCTCAACCGCAACGTTGGCCAGTTGCTCCAGTTGCTGGACCACGTCGTCGCGCCCGGCGCGCTGGGCGGCTCCGGCGTTGGCCGAGAGGGCGATCATCAAGGCCTCATCAACCTGATCGGCGCGCTGCTGGAGCGCGGCGACCGGGTCGGGCGCTGCCAGGATCTCGGCCAGGACCGCACTGCCGGCCTCGAACATCGCCTGGGCCTGCTGATCGAGATCCTCAACCATTTCCAGGATGCGCGCGCGCCGGTCGGTCAGCCGGGCGGCCTCAGCGGTGTGTCCACCTGCCGTGGCGGCATCGATCCGCTCGGTCCAGGCCTGGAAGAAGCCATAATGGATCACGGGGCGCAGCTCGGCCACGGCATACTCCAGTTCCTCATCGGGAATGGAACTGAGCCGTTCAACGGCCGCGGCGATCTCCTGGTCGCTGGCCTCGAGCGAGGGCTCACCGACCAGTTCGGCGAGGCGCTCGCGCACCTGGATCAGCAACTCGCGCGACTCGGCCTGCTCGTCAGGGGTAGCCTGGATGAAGGCCTCGAGGGTGGCAAAGAACTCGGGGCCGAACTCATCGCGGCGCTGTTCGACCAGGGCGGTGAAATCGTCTTCGCTGCCAAGCAGCGAGGCCAGGTCGCTGATCAGTTCGACGTAGGCCCGCTGGCGGTCGAGTGTCTCACGGCTGATGCCGTCGGCCTCGAGGATGGCATCGAGCAACGAGGGCAGGGTCAGAAAGCGCCGCGGCGCCAGCAGGTAGCCCCGCGGAGCCTCGGGCGGCAGCGCGCGGATGATGAAGCTGGTCACCTCGCCAACGAAGCGCTCCTGCTCCTCGGGGCGGGCGTTCAGCTCCTGCGGAAAGTAGACCAGGCAGAGCTGCTTGCGAGCATCGTGGTAGACCAGCGGCGCGCCGAGCATGCTGGCGGTCCGGCAGTTGGGGCAGACGGCCACATTGAGCTGGCCACTGAGCAGGGCCGGCTTGAGCTCGGGCTGCTCGCTTACGTCAACGAGTGTATAGATGCTGGCGCGAAAAGGCGTGCCGCAGGCGGGGCAGGTGAGCTGCACAGGCTGAGGGGCAACAGCAGGCATGGTCTCTCTCCATGAGGTGGAGGGCAGTAGGCAGACCATGCCGCTCACTGGCCCCGCATCAGAAGCACCGGGTTCGGTGCCGATTATACCAGAGATGTGATAGCCGGGCGGGGCCGACGGGGCGATTGCAACGATACCGCTGGCAAATTCCTTGCTCAGGCCGCGCGAGCCCGCGGAGCGGGCTTCCCAATGCTCGCCTGCGCCCTATCTTGCGGATTCGCCCAGAGGTTCTGTCCGCCCCTAAACCTCAACTGGCCAGGGTGCCGTCCTGGCGCGCCCGGCCAATGACGGCGTAGAGCGGGTCGCTGAGCCAGCGACGCGGGGAGCGGTCGAGGGCGCGGATGTCGTCGAAGCAGCCGGCCAGCGCAAAGTAGCGTTGGACCAGCTTGCTATGCTGGTGATCGCCGGTCGAAACCCAGATGCGCACCGCTTTGCTGGGGAAACAGCGGTTGGAGAAGGTGACAATAAAGGGTGCGCCAGGGCGCAGCACACGGCCCACCTCGGCGAAGATCTCGACCGGGTGGACCAGGTACTGGACCGAGACGGTACAGACGGCGCCGTCGAATGAGCCGTCGGCGAAGGGCAGGTTCGGGGCACGGTTGAGGTCGTGGATCAGGTACTCGTCGAGCTGAGGGTTGAGCCGCAGTTCGTCGTCGTTCATGCCCAGGCCCACGACGTGAGCATAGCGCACCTCGGGCGGCAGGTGGCTCACATAGCTGCTCATCAGGTCGAGGATGCGCCCGCCGGGCGGCAACTCCTCGCGGAACAGCTGCGTGACGGCCGCACTGGCCGCCTCGTCGATGTGCGCGGTCAGCCGCGGATAGGTATAGAAGAGGCTATCGTCACTCTCGTCGTAGCGCGTGAAATAGCTCGGGGGCAGACGATTCTCCAGACGCAACGGCGTCTCCTTGGCGGGGTTGGCGCGCGCTGGCGCCGTGGCGATGCATAATTCCTGTTATAGTATAGGCCGACTTTCGATCGCGGCGCAAGATGAGGCGAAAGCGAAGGCAGGCAATGCAGGCGATACGTGTCCATACGACCGGCGGACCGGAGGTGCTCAGCTATGAGACGCTGCCTGTCCCCGAACCAGGGCCCGACCAGGTGCGGATCAAGGTGGCCGCTACGGGCCTGAACTATATCGAGACCTATCATCGCAGCGGGCTCTACCAACTGCCGTTGCCGTTCATCCCCGGCAGTGAGTTCGCCGGCACGATCGACGCGCTGGGCGCCGGGGTGACGGGCTGGGCGCCGGGCGAGCGGGTGGCCACCGCCTCGGGGATCGGTGGCTACGCCGAGTATGCGCTGGCTCCGACCGCAAAGCTGGTGCGCGTGCCCGACACGGTCGACCTGAAGCTCGCCGCAGCGGTCATGCTCCAGGGCTGCACCGCCCACTATTTGACCCACAGCACCTACCCGTTGCACGCCGGCGAGACCTGTGTGGTCACGGCGGCAGCGGGCGGCGTCGGCCTGCTGCTGGTCCAGATGGCGAAGCGCCTGGGCGCCCGGGTGCTCGGCCTTGTCTCCAACGAGGCCAAGGCTGCCCTGGCGCGCGAGGCTGGCGCCGACGCGGTGATCCTGTACACCCAGGAGCGCTTCGACCAGCGAGTGCGCGAACTGACCGGCGGACGTGGCGCCGACGTGGTCTACGACTCGGTGGGGCGCAGCACCTGGGAGCAGACCCTCGATAGCCTGCGCCCGCGCGGCTACGCCGTCTTCTTCGGCAACGCCAGCGGGCCGGTGCCGGCGATCGAGCCGTTGCTACTCAGCACCAAGGGCTCGCTCTTCATGACCCGCCCGACGCTGGTGAACTACATCGCCACACCTGAGGAACTGGCCTGGCGGGCCGGCGATCTCTTCAACTGGATGGCCACGGGTGAGCTCAAGGTTCGCATCGAGCGGGAGTACCCACTGCGTGAAGCCACGGCGGCCCACCAGGCCCTGGAGGGTCGCCAGACCACCGGGAAGGTGTTGATCATTCCGTGAGGGGAGACTATGCGCGTTGTGATGAAGTTCGGCGGGACGTCGGTGGGCAGTGCCGACGCGATCCGCCGCGTGGCCGGGATTGTGGCCGAGAGCCGCCGCGAGCACGAGGTTGTGGTCGTGGTGTCGGCGATGAACGCCCCCGACCTGCGCACCACCGACACGTTGATCGCTGCCGCGCGGGCTGCCGCCCAGGGTGACGGCGACGCAACGGCGCTGGTGGCGCCCCGCCTGCTCGACCTGCACATGCGCGCCGCTGCCGCACTGGCCAGCAGCGAGGAGTGCGCCCGCCTGGAGCCCGAGTTACGGGCGATGCTCGACTACATGAGCGATCTCTCGCGCAGTATCGCCGTGCTCGGTGAGTTGACCCCGCGCGCGCTCGACCTGTTCAGCGGTCTGGGCGAGCGGCTCAACGCCCGGCTGATCGCCGCCGCGTTGCGCAGCGCGGGCATCCCCGCCCAGGCCGTCGACGCCACTGCGCTGATCATCACCGACGAGCGCTACGGCAGCGCCGCCCCCCTGCTGGAGGAGACCAGGACGCACAGCCGCGAGCGCTTGCTGCCCATGCTCTCCCAGGGCGTCGTCCCGGTGGTGACGGGCTTCATCGGCGCGACCCGGGCCGGCGTGCCTACCACACTGGGTCGGGGCGGCTCCGACTACTCCTGCGCCATCCTCGGCGCGGTCCTCGATGCCGACGAGGTCTGGTTCTGGAAGGAAGTTGATGGGGTGCTCACGGCCAACCCGAAGCTGGTCCCGGAGGCCCGTACCCTGCCGCGCCTCACCTACAGCGAGATGGCCGAACTGGCCTACTATGGGGCCAACGTGCTGCACCCGAAGACGGTGCTGCCGCTGGTGCAACGGCGCATTCCGATCCGCATCCGCAACACCTTCAACCCCGAACACCCGGGCACGCTGATCAGCGACGAGCCGGGCAACGGCGCCGCCAAGGCAGTGACGGCGATCAAGGATGTGTGTCTGATCACCGTGGGCGGGCCGGGGATGCTCGGCATTACCGGGGTAGCTGCGCGGATCTTCGGCGCGGTGGCCCGCGCCGGGGCCAACATCCTGCTGATCTCCCAGGCCAGCAGCGAGCAGAGCGTCTGCCTCGCCGTCCCGCGGGCCGAGGCGGCGGGCGCGGTCGCCGAGTTGCGCAAGGAACTGGCGAGCGAGTTCTCGGCCCACGATGTCGAGCACATCGAGGTGCAGGATCCGGTCGTGATCGTGGCCCTGGTGGGCTCGGGGATGCGCGGCACCCCGGGGATCGCCGGGCGGCTGTTCGGCGCGATGGGCGACGCCGGCGTCAATGTGATCGCTATTGCCCAGGGCAGCACCGAGAATAACATCTCGCTGGTGGTCGCCGATGCCGATGCGGACCGGGCCGTACGGGTCATCCACGGGAGCTTTGCGCTGTGAAAGTCGCCATTTTCACCGAGACCTTTCTGCCCAAGATCGACGGGGTGGTCAACATTCTCTGCCAGGCGCTCGAGCGACTGCAGGCGCAGGGGCACCAGGTGCTGCTCTTCGGGCCGCCCGGTGGCCCGACCGAGTACGCCGGGGCCGAGATCGTGGGCGTGGGTGGGCCGCCGCTGCCCTTCTACCCCGAGCTGCGAATCAACATCCCACGGCGCTTCGTCTGGGAGCGGGTGCGAGCCTTCCAGCCCGACCTGGTGCACATCGTGGCGCCCTTCTTCCTCGGACCGTTCGGCCTCTCCTACGCCCGGCGCCTGAACGTGCCCATCCTGGCCTCGTTCCACACCCACGTGCCGCGCTACGTGCGGCACTATGGCGGTGGCTTCATCGAGCCGATCGTCTGGTCGTATATGCGCACCCTGCACAACCAGGCCCACCTGAACCTCTGTCCCAGCACCGAGACGCTCAAGGATCTCCGTAGCCACGGGTTCGAACGGGTGCGCTGGTGGAAGCGCGGCATCGATACGCAGCGCTTCAGCCCCGGCCTGCGCGACGCAGCCATGCGCGAGCGGCTGAGCAGCGGTCAGCCGGACGACCTGCTGGTCGTGTACGTCGGCCGGCTCTCGCCCGAGAAGCGGCTCGAGACTATCCGCGACCCGCTCTTCGCTATCCCGGGTGTGCGGCTGGCGATGGTGGGCGGTGGCCCCAGCCAGGAGCAACTCAAGCGCCACTTCCGCGGCACGCCCACCAGCTTCCCCGGCTTCTTGCGGGGCGACGAGCTCGTGGCAGCCTACCGGGCAGCTGACGTCTTTCTCTTCCCCTCGACAACCGAGACCTTCGGGCTGGTGGCGCTCGAGGCGATGGCCTGCGGCGTCCCGGTGATCGCTGCCAACACCGGGGGCGTGCTCGACATCATCAGCGACGGCGAAAATGGCTTGCTCTTCGACCCGGAGCGCCCGGAGCAGATCGGCACCCTGGTGCGGCGTCTGAAAGACGAACCGGGGCTACGCCAGGACCTGGCGCAGCGCGGCCTGCTCCACGCCCGCGGTCGCTCGTGGCAGGCCACAATGGACCAGTTGATCGACTACTACCGCTTGACGATCCGGGTCTTTCAACGCCTGGAGGCGCGCCGGCGCCGGCTCGCCCAGGCAGTGTGATACGCCTGAAGGGCCGACGCGTTGGCGCAGCCAATGCGTCGGCCCTTCCGTGGTCGGGGAGCCAGCCGCGCAGGGCAGCGGGCGCAGGTCCCGCTAGTCCGCTGCGGTCTCCTTCTCGACGAGCGGGTTGCCGGTTTCACGCCAGTTGACCTGGGGCATGATCAAGTGGGGCTTGATCAGGTGACGATAGCGCTGGACGACGTGGATGACCGACTCGAGCAGCGTATCGTTCAGGTAGTGCGGCTTGAGGCCCAGGCTCAGCAGGCTGGTATTGACGGCGTTGTAGTAGTGGGCCTCCTTCTCGACCCGTGGGTTGGGCAGGTGGTTGATCTGCACATTGAGTCCCAGTTCGCGGCCCGTCTCCTGGACGGCCCGGGCCAGTTCGAGCACACTGAACTGCTCCGTGAACTGGTTGAAGACGCGGAATTCACCGGGGCCGGCAGGGTTGAGCATCGCCAACTCGACGCAGGCCAGGGTGTCACGGATGTCGAGGAAGCCACGGGTCTGCCCACCCTCACCGTAGACGGTCAGCGGCACATCGGCGACGGCCTGCACCAGGAAGCGGTTGAGCACCGTGCCGAAGACGCCATCGTAGTCGAAGCGGGTGCGTAGCCGCTCATCGAGCCTGATCTCCTCGGTATCGACGCCATAGACCACACCCTGGTTCAGATCAGTGGCCCGCAGGCCCCAGATCCGGCAGGCGAAGTGGATATTGACACTATCGTGGACCTTCGAGGCGTGGTACCACGATCCGGGCATTTTCGGATAGGGCAGGGTATCGGTGCGGCCCTTGTGGGTGATCGTGATATAGCCTTCCTCGATGTCGATATTCGGCGTGCCATACTCACCCATGGTGCCGAGCTTGATCAGGTGGCAGGCGGGCGCGTGGTCGGCCATTGCATAAAGCACGTTCAGGTTGCCAACGACATTGTTGGTCTGCGTGTAGACGGCGTGGCGCCGGTCGATCATCGAGTAGGGCGCGGCCCGCTGCTCACCATAGTGGATGATCGCCTCGGGCTGAACATCCTGCACCACCGGCTCAAAGAAGGAGTAATCACAGATATCGCCGATGTGAGCGGCGATCTTGCGCCCGGTGACCGCCTCCCAGATCGCGACCCGCTCCTGCAACGAGGCGATCGGGACGAGGCTCTCGGCCCCCAGTTCGTTGTCATAGCCGCGGCGGGCCATGTTGTCCACCACAGCCACCTCGTGACCACGCGCCGAGAGGTACATCGCAGTCGGCCACCCGAGGTAGCCGTCACCGCCGAGGATCAGCACACGCATCGAAGTTCTCCTCCACTTCTCCGCCCAGTTCCGGTTGAGGCGCGCTTGCCACCGCCGGGATGTGGATCCAGCCGTCCACAAGCGCGCCTATGATAGCGGCTCACGTCGCAGGCTGCAAATCGGAGCGGGCCGGACCGGCGCTCAGGCGCCGCTACGCTTCTGCCAGTAGCGCGCCAGGCCGCGCCAACTGAGCGACAGATCGCCCGACTGCTGGGTCAGGGCCACCTGCTGGGCGGCGCTGAGGCCGGCAGCCTCGGCCGCGCCGAGAGCCTCGAAGGCGGCGATCTGCTCGGCCTCGCTCTGCCCGGAGGCCAGTCCGGCACGCACCACCTCGGCCCAGCGCACCAGCCGCTTGCGAAAGTCGGCCAGGTGGAAGGCCACATCGTCGAAGGCGCCAAAGTGGGTCAGGCAAAGCCAGCGCGGCTCCAGGGCCTCGATCATGGCCAGGGTGCGCAGCCAGGCCTCGAGATCGACGTCGGGGGGCGGCGTGGCCGGGCGGGTAAAGCGCACCCCGGGCAGCCGCACGCCGGTATTGTCGCCGACGAACGCGGCGCCACTCTGCTCGTCATACCAGACCAGGTGGTGCTTGGCGTGGCCGGGGGCATCGTAGGCGCGCAGGGTGCGCCCGCCGATGCGGAGCGTCTCGCCACCCACCAGGGTCAGGATCGCTGCGGAGGGCACGGCAATCGTGCGGCCCCAGAGGATCTCCAGCTTGTCACCCCAGAGCATGGCCGCACTGCTGACCAGTCGCGAAGGATCGACCAGGTGGGGAGCGCCCTTTTCGTGGACGTGGATCTGCACCGCCGGATTGCGCGCGACGATCAGGCCGGTGGCGCCGGCGTGGTCGAGGTGGATGTGGGTAACGACCACATGGCGAATGTCCTCAAGGAACAGGCCATGGGCCTGCAGGCCGGCCTCGAGGCTGGGCAGCGTACTGGCCGGCCCCGGGTCCACCAGGGCTGGCTCATCACCGAGGAGGGCGTAACTGGCCACCACGTGGGCACGGCCCATGTGGTGGGTGTCGATGACGGCCACGCCGTCGGGTTCGTGTGAAGCATCCATGCAACGAATGGTACCACGAGTAGGCATGTGCCGTGTGCACACGCTGCTGCTCAGCGCAGCGCTGACGCAAGGTCCGCCTCCCGCGGTAGGGTCTGAGGCGGCTACGCCGCCCCACAAGGTGTTTGCTCGTTGGTTTTGGCGGCTACGCCGCCAAAAC
>DAOUBZ010000245.1:0-5309 GCA_034432515.1 Chloroflexaceae bacterium
GCCCCAGGCCGCGGCCACCAGGGCGCCCACCGAGAGGGTCACCCCCGAGTGGCCGAGCAGCCCCAGGGCCACGGCGACCGCGAGCAGCAGCACTGGCCAGACACGCCCGCCAGGCGCCCAGCCTGCCGTGCCGCGCGCGCCCGCCAGGCCGAGCCCGAGCAGCAGCAGCAGCGGCAGGGCCAGGGCCTGGCCGCCCAGGTTGGCGTACTCGCCGATCGAGAACGACTCGAGCGCCGGGGTGGGCAGCAGGTAGCATGCCGCGCCAAGTAAGCTGGCCCGCATGCCAAAGCCGGCCCGGTGGATGAGCAGCCAGATCGCGCCGAGGGTCAGGCTGTCGAGCAGTGCCACCCCGCCCTGGACGAGCAGCCTGCGGCTCGCTCCATCCGGGGCGAGCAGTTGCCCCGGCAGCAGCAGCAGGTAGGCCCCTGGCGGGTAGGGTTGCTGGCCGCCGCCGGCGTCGCCGGGGAGCCCGGTGGTGAAAAAGACCTCGCCAAGTGTGATCTTGAAGAGATTGTTGGCATGCAGCCCCAGGTCGCTGAAGAGGGCCTGGGGATGCAGCATGCCGCCCACGCGCAACGCGAAGGCAAGCAGCATGAGGCCGAGCACCGGGCGCGCTGCGGCGCCGGCGAAGCGCCTGCTGAGCGGCCAGGCGAGGCTGGCAAGGGCGGCGCAGCTCAGGCTGAGCAGGCCGAGCGTCGGCGCGAAGCTGGTTAGGGCCGGGCGGTGCAGCGCCAGCACATAGCTTGCCGCGAGCGCCGCGCCTGTACCGAGCGCCAGGGCGCCACGCCGCCCCACGCCAAACCCGCGGGCCAGGGCGTAGCTGACCGCCGTCGCAAGGGTCAGCCAGGCGAGGGTTGCCCAGGCGGGGCCACGCGGCAGGCCGCCTGCGCTTCGCAGCTGGACCTGGTAGAGCACAAAGCTCAGCTCCCGTGGGTCATCGGGGGCGACGAAGGGGCTGGAGCGCATATTGATGCGCAGGTCGCCCGCCCGGTCGGCCACGGCGAGCAGGTGGTAGCGTCGCGGCTCGCCGGGCGGCAGGCTCAGGTGGTACTCGAGACCGGGGCCGGTCTCCCAGGTGGTGATGGTGGTTGCCGGGCTGCCCCCGGCGCTGAGGGTGACCAGGTGGAGGCCGCTGCCGGCCCCGGGCATGATCACGGCCGCTGCGGGACGCATCCAGCGGTAGGGCCGCCCGCCGCTGCGCTCCAGATACTCCCACCACCAGAGATAGCCGCGCGGCGCCTCCGGCGTGATCACCCGCTCGGGGGGCTCGGAGCCATTCGCGCCGCGGAGGAACGGCGCATCGTCCTCACGGCGCTGCAGGGCGAGGTCGCCGCCGACATGGAGCGTATGCGCGAGCGGGGCCTGGTAGGCGAGCAGCCAGAGACCAAGCGCGACCGCCAGCAGGCCCGTCAGCGCGACAAGTTCCCCGCCAGCTCGCGCCCAGCGCTCCCCCATCACTGTTGATTGGTTGCCCCCCAGGTGATGACGATCACGCCGATCACCACGATCACGGCGCCGATGATCTTCGCGGGCGTGATCGTCTCATTGAGGAAGAAGCGCGATGGGATGAGAATGATCACGTAGTTGAGGGCGAGCAGTGGGTAGGCGAACGAGAGGTTGACCCGCGAGATCACGCCCAGCCAGAAGAGCGCCCCGCCGAAGACGAGGGCGAAGCCCAGGATGACCCGCCAGTCACTGAAAGTCGCCCAGAGCACGCGCAGGTCGAGCGAAAAGGCGCCGACCCGGTTGCTGACCGCGTTGACCCCGAGTTTGAGCAGCACCTCACCGATGACGGTGAGCGCGCTGGCGGTGAGCAGGAGGGTAAGAACGGAAAGCATAGGGGCTACCTTCGTGGTGTTCTTCATCGCATCGTGCACGTATTCCGTGACTGGTGTGGCGGCTCGGCGATCGTCGGTCAACATATCGTTGCCCGGCTGAGCACGTAGACAGCGTAATCGCAGATCCCGCTGCGCATAGCATAGTTCGTCACCACCGTGAACCAGTTGCTGAACAGGGCACGATACTCATCGTTCGTGCGAATATGGCTGCCGCGGTCGATGGCGTGCATAAGCTGGCCAGCCGGGTTCTGGCCGGGCGGCGGTGGGGTGTCCTCCATCACCAGCACGGTGGCGCCGGGCTGCAGTACGCGGGCGAGCTCGCCCATGACGGCGCGGGCCAGTTCGTCGGGGAGGTGATGGAGCACGCCGAGGATGAGGGCGGCGTCGAAGCTTGCGTCGGCGAAGGGGAGCGCCTCACCGGCGCCGGCGAGGAAAGCGCCGGGGCGGTGTCGTGCGGCGAAGCGTAGGTAGCCCACCGCCGGGTCGACCCCTACGTAGCGCCGGGCGGGGAAGTCGCCGGCAAACTCGCCGGTGCCGCAGCCGAGGTCGAGGAAGCGGCGGGCATCGCCGGCCCAGGGGCGCAGTTCGCGGGCGATCACGGCCCGCTCGCCGTGGAAGCCGGCCTCGACCAGCCAGCGGAGCCCGTTCCAGAGGCGGGGCGCGGCGCTCACCCGGTCGAGGGCGGCCTGCAGGCCATAGGTTGACGCCAGAGGGCTTGTGGATGACATGGGGATGGCCTTGCCTGGTGTTACAGTTACGGCGAGCTGTACCGGGCCTGGCGGGGCAGGGCTGGAGCCGGCCTTTGGCGTCCAGCGGTCGCCAGCCGGTTGCGAGCCGGCTCCGGCCACGTGCGCTGCGAGGCGGGCTGCGCTGTCTCCGGGCGGCGGGCCAGGGCAACCACCGAGAGGCCGAACGGCAGCGTACCACCGAGGCCCAGCCAGGCGGCCTCGAGGGCCATCGGCGCGCGCAGCACGGCGTTGGCGGCGGGGCCGGGCAGCGCCATGGCCGACTCGTCGCCCGGGTCGGGGGTGAAACGCTCGAGCAGCCGCGCAGTTGCCGCCAGCGGGAAGAGCAGGCTGAGCACATAGCTGCAGCGCTCGACGCTGAAGCCGGCAGCGGCAAGCATCGCCTGCAGCGCGCTGGCGGTGTAGCGGCGGCGGGTGTGCACCTGTCGATCGTGGCGCGAGCGCAGCCACTCATAGGCCGGCAGGCGGATGAGCAGATGGCCGCCCGGGCGCAAGACGCGGCGGGTTTCGGCGAGGGCGGTGGCCTCGTCGGGGACGCCACGGTGGTAGAGCACATCGTAGGAGGTGACGAGGTCGAAGCTGGCATCGGCGAAGGGCAGGCCGAGCACCGAGCCGCGGGTGAAGCGGCCGGGCAGGCGTTCGGCGCCCAGGGCGGCGGCGGCGGGGCTGTAGTCGAGCCCGACGACCTCGCCGTAGCGCCGCAGGAAGAGCGCATCGCCGCCGGTGCCGCAGCCCGCATCGAGGATGCGCAGGCCCTGCCGCTGGCGGTAGAGCGGGTCGAGCAGGGCGGCGCTGATCGCGCGCATGCCGCCATACCACCAGTGGTGCAACTCAACAGCGGCCAGGGTTGTGTACTCGCTCTTCTCCATGCGCCGGCGACTATACCAGAAGGTTGGTACCAGCGCAACTGCAGCCGTCAGGTCACACTGTTGCTGAGCACGCCGAGGGCGGTGCCTTCGAACTCCACCTGGTCGCCCGGCTCCAGCCAGGGACCGAAGCCGCCGCCCATCTCCAGCAGCGTGCCCCCGCCGACGGCGCCGCTGCCGATCACCTCGCCGGGTTGGAGCGTGACCGCGCGGCTGGCATGGGCGATTAGTTCGGCGAAGGGGTAGTACTGGCGGCCGGCGGCGGCCCGCGAGCGTTCGATGCCATTGACGCGCCCGACCAGCACGATGTGCAAGCGTCCCGCGTCGCTGTAGATCTCCAGTTCGTCGGGTGTGACGAGCCAGGGGCCCAGCGAGGTGGCGAAGTCGCGCGATTTGGCGGGGCCGCAGCCCAGGGCCCGTTCGAGTTCCTCGGCCTCACGGTCGACCCAGGCATTGAGCAGGGTATAGCCGGCGATAACCGGGTCCGTCTCTTCGGGGCTAAGGTCGCGTGCCGGGCGCCCGATCACGCAGGCCAGGCCGAGGGCATAGTCGAGGGCTGCGCCACGCGGCATGGGAATGGCGTCGTCGGGGCCGACGATCGCAGTGTGGTTGGTGAAGCTGAAACTGGGTCCGCGATACCACTCGCCGGGGAGGCCGGCCCCGCGCAGGGTGCGGGCGGCGATGGCGTGCTCCTCGAAGCTTTCGTAGATGCGCAGGCTGGTGGGGTTGGGCAGGGGGGCGAGCAGGCGCACCTGGCTGAGCGGCAGCAGCATGGCCTCGCCGCCAATCGAGAGGCTGCCGCCAAGCTCGCCCAGCGCAGCGGTGAAGCTCGGGCTCTCCGGCGCCTGGACCGACGCTGCGGGCTCGGCGCCCAGCATCTGGGTCACGGCTGCGAGGATGGCGGCGGCGCTGTCGAGATTGACCGCGTTCTGGTCGGCGCGCAGCAGGCTGAGCATATCCCAGCGCAGGCCCTCGGCCTCCTCGATCACCAGCGGCGCGGCAACCGCCAGGTCAACTACCACGTCCCCGAGCAGCGCGCCCGCTCGTGGCGCGCCATCGGGGGGGACAAAGGTGACAAGGCGCATGGCGACTCCTACAGATTCCCCCGCCTGGCCTGCTCGCGCTCGATGGCCTCGAAGAGGGCACGGAAATTGCCCTTGCCGAAGCCGCGGCTGCCCTTGCGCTGGATAAGCTCGATGAACAGGGTGGGCCGGTCCTGCATGGGCTGGCTGAAGATCTGCAGCAGGTAGCCCTCTTCGTCGCGATCGACCAGGATGCCGCGCTTCTGGAGGGCCTGGCGGCTCTCGTCGATGGCGCCGACGCGCCGTTCGAGGTCGTCGTAGTAGGTGGCGGGCACGCTGATGAACGGGATGCCCGCGGCCCGTAGCGTGTCGACCGTGGCGCAGATGTCGCTGGTCGCCAGGGCGATGTGCTGAACCCCCGGCCCACCATAGTACTCGAGGAACTCGGCGATCTGGCTCTTCTTGCGCCCCTCGGCCGGCTCGTTGATCGGGAACTTGATCTTGCCGCTGCCGTTCTGCATGACCTTCGACATCAGGGCCGAGTAGTCGGTAGCGATATCCTGGTCGTCGAAGTGGACGAGCTGGTTGAAGCCGAGCACGTCGCGGTAGAAGCCGACCCAGCGCTCCATCCCCCCGGCTTCAACATTGCCCACGATGTGGTCGATTGCGACGATGCCGGTCTCGGGTACGGGCGGCCGTTCGGTGATGGCGCGGTAGCCGGGCATAAACGGCCCCTCGTAGCCATCGCGCTCGATGAAGCTGTGGACCGTGTCGCCGTAGGCGGCAATGCTCGCCTTGCGCACGCGGCCAGCGGCGTCCTCGGCGACGGTTGGCGCC
>DAOUBZ010000246.1:0-2560 GCA_034432515.1 Chloroflexaceae bacterium
CGCGCCAACCAGGATGGGCGCCACGCGCAGCAGCACTGCCGCCAGGTAGGCCAACCCACGGGCCAGCGCCGCGTCGCGGGCCTCAACCTGCGCGCGAAACCAGAGATCGACCACGCTGGAGGCCTGCAGCACCCCGGCGACGCCGATGATCGCCGTCAGCGCCACCACGGCGGGATCAGCGGGCCGCAGGCCAGCGGCGAGGGCGACGATCGCCAGGCTGGCCGCCAGGCCACCCGCCAGGCGCAGCAGGGCAGCACTGCCGAGCAGGCGGCCCTCGGCTGCCGGGTCGCGCACCAGTTCGCGCACCAGGATCGCGTCGAGCCCGAGGGTGGTCAGCGAGGTGACGATGATGCTCAACGCGATCGCGAAGTTGTAGGCGCCGAAGGCGGCCGGGCCCAGGTAGCGCGCCAGCCAGAGGCCAACCAGCAGTCCGCCGGCCAGGCGCAGCAAACGCTCGGCCAGCATCCAACCGGCGCTGCGCGCCGCTCGTTGGGTTTCAGCGCGTCCCCAGGCGGCGCGGAGCCGGGCGAGCGTTGTGGCGAGGAGGGTCATGGGTTTGGACGCCTCAGACCTCAAACCCTTATCCATTGCACGATCTCCTCTTGGTACCACAGCCGCCGGGCGCTCTGCAGCCTGGAGAAGCAGCTCACCGGACGGGGCCTCAGCGTCGCCTTCGCATCACCGCCCGCCCCCGACCACTAGTGGCGCATCCCTGCCAGCCGCCGCAATGTCGCCGACGAACTGGTGAAACTGGTTGGTTACGCCACGCTCTACGGCCTGAACCCCTGGAACTGCGCGTTGCCGCCCATGACAGGCCGGCCGAGGTGATCGCCGAGCTACTCCTGCGTCGGATGGGGCCGCGGGTAAGCCTGTACACCTACCCCGTCGTGTGCTGCAACTCCGCATAGATGTGCTGAAGCACAGGTCGGATCGAGGGAAGGTCTTCCGTGACGGTCTTCCACGCAACTCTGCTCGCGATTTTTGCAGTAAGGAATCTCGCGGTTCAATCGCTTGTGTTGGGGCATTCATAAATGCCTCTATTTCCCTCAATACCTGTCTCTGCCTTCGCGCGAGAGGAAGTATAGCATACGAAGCGCAGCGCAGACGCCCCTCGCCCTCCTTCGAATAGGTTGCCTGCGGATGCGATCGCCAGGCGCTGCGACGGCATTTACGACAGGTGATGTGAAGTCGAAAAAACCGGTCAGGTGCAGCATGCGGTGTGAGCCCCTGGTCATCAGCGCGCCACATTGCCGCACCTGACCAGTTTGAACGCGCCTCTGAAACAGGAGGTTGCTCAAGCTCTGGCCTCCAGCTTCGAGCGGGTGCGCCGATCACAACAAGGCGTGAGTCAGGATCTGTTCAACGCTCCTGGCTCACGCCTTCTGTTTTCACGCCCCGGCCAACTCCCGGCCGCAGCGTGGCTTACCAAACAATTGAAAAGAGACCGCCCGTGCGCCTACCAGTCAGGTCTTTGCGTCATCTCCACCAGCGATGGGTAGCTATCCTGCCCCGACGGTCAGGGCCAGCCCGTCACGCAGCGTAACGCGCGCGGCAAAGCCGGCGGCGGCGAAGGTGCTCACGTCCGCGCGTGAGCGGCGCACCTCGCCTTCACGGGGCGGGGCGAAAGCCGGTTGCACCTCCCGGCTAAGACAGGCGCCAATCGTCTCCGCCAGGTCCAGTACACTGGTCTCCTCGCCGCGCCCCACGTTGAAGACGGCCCCCGCGATCCCGGGGAGGGTTGCCGCCGCTCGCAGACTCTCCACGATGTCGCCGACATAGATGAAGTCGCGCGTCTGCAGGCCGTCACCATAGATTGTGGGTTGCCCTCCCGCGCGCAGCGCGGCGATGAAGCGCGGCACGACCGCCGCATAGGGCGAGGCCGGGTCCTGGCGCGGCCCGTACACGTTGAAGAAGCGGAGGGAGACGGTTTCGAGGCGGTGCAGTCGGGTGTAGAGCTTGAGCGCCTCCTCGGCGGCCAGCTTCGAGGTCGCGTAGGGCGAGAGCGGCGCCGGCGGGTCCTGCTCGCTGACGGGAAGCTTGTGCGTGTCACCATAGATGGCGCAGGTGGAGGCGAGGACCACGCGACGGACGCCGCTCTGACGCGCCGCCTCCAGGACGTGCAGCGTCCCGCTCAGATTGATGTCGAAGGTCTCGACCGGCTGCGCCACCGATTTGACCACGGAAACCAGCGCCGCGAGGTGGTAGATGACCTCTGCCCCTTCCGCCGCGGTGGCGAGCGCGCGGGGGTCGCGTACATCGCCCGCCTGCACCTGCACGTCCGCTCCAAGGTGGGCGAGCCGATCGGCTGAACCAGTCGAGAAATTGTCCAGCACTCGCACCCGATCGCCCGTCGCGACCAGACGTTCGACCAGGTGTGAGCCGATGAAGCCGGCGCCCCCCGTCACAAGGACCTGCATAGATGCCCCCTATGGCTGGCTCGCATACCCGACCCTCAGCGCACCTTCGCGGCGGCGCGCCTCCATCATAGCACGGCGCCCGTACCCTGGGCACGGGCGGCGCAGCCCGCCGCACGGCGGGTGGGCCGGCACACCGTGGCGGT
>DAOUBZ010000247.1:0-2850 GCA_034432515.1 Chloroflexaceae bacterium
AGAGCGAGGGGTCTTGCGCGACCCGCTCAGATTCCTCGCTGCGCTCGGAATGACAAGCATGCGGCATCTTCAATCGTAATTGGTATGATACCCCTGCGCCGATTACACAGATCTTGCTGCTCATCCGTGCGCTCGTGATGGTGCGCTGATGCCTCTGGGCACATGGATTGTAGCACAGCGCGGTACAGCAGGGTCGCTGCACTACTCGCGCAGGCCGTGCGGAGCTATCTGCCGGGTGTCCTCACCTCGTTGATCACTACGACGTGCCAGCGCTGGCGGTCGGAGCCGCTGGGGGCCTGGGTGGCGATTTCCAGGCAGCGCTCGATCACCTCGGGTTGCATGAGTTGAGCGGGTGAAGGTCATCGCCCCGGATCGCTTCATGGAGTTTGCCATCAGCGAGAACGTCATTGCCGGCAACGTGATGAGCCGGCGCGCCAGCTACATGTATGGCAGGCCCACCTGGGGCGCGGAAGCCGGTCTGGATTACCTGAAAAAGCAGCGCGACATGTACAAGTATCTCCACGACGAGACCATGCGCCTGGCCAATCAGGGCTATACCCTGCTCGAAATCCCGGAAATCGTCGAGAGCCAGCTGCCGGCCGAGCTGTTCAACGCCTGGTACAACCGGGGCTACTACGGCACGGTCAACCACAACGTCAAAGCCGTCTACCAGCATTATCTGGGTTTCTTTGACGGTAACCCCGCCACCCTGCACCGGCCGCCGCCGGCAAAAAATACGTCGAGTTCATGGGCGGCGCGGACAATCTGCTGGCGCAGGCGCGCAAGTCGTTCGAGCAGGGCGAGTACCGCTGGGTGGCGCAGGTGGTCAACCATCTGGTCTTCGCCGACCCGGACAACCAGGCGGCGCGCGACCTGCAAGCCGACGCCCTCGAGCAACTGGGCTACCAGGCTGAGTCGGGCATCTGGCGCACCTTCTATCTCAGCGGTGCTAAAGAGCTGCGCGATGGCGTGATCGACCTGGGGGCGCCCAAGGCCGCCAGCCCGGACGTGATCAAGGCCATGTCGCTGGATATGTTCTTCGACCTGCTGGCGGTGCGCCTGATCGGCCCCCAGGCGGCGGGCAAGAAGCTGGTCTTCAATGCATCCTTCACCGACACGGGCGAGTGGAGAACTGCGTGCTGAACTACGCCAGGGGCAAGCAGAGCGCCGAGGCCGATGCCTCGCTGACGATGGGACATTGCCAAGTCATTGATTGTGCTCATGCTCGCACCGCTGGCGGTCGGCCTGCTCATCAAGACCAACGCACCCGACACGGCGGCTCAATGGCAGCCAGTGATGGCTAAGGCTTCCAGCCTGGCGATCCTCGTCCTGCTCGTAGTGGGGTTAGGATTGAATGCCGCCTACATCATCGACTTGATCGGCACGGGCGGCATCCTGGCGCTGCTGCTCTTCATCGTCGGGTCGCTGGGGATCGGCAGCGCATCAGGACGGCATCAGAAAGCGCCCGGCGGTTTCCACCGGGCGCTTTCTCTGCCCATTGTAGCTGGTCTTCGGAAGCATTTAGCCGGTGATGCTTGCCAGGGCGGCGAGCGCAGCATCGTAGTTGGGTTCCTGGCCCGCCACTGGCACATACTCGACATAACGAATGACACCATCCGCGTCGACCACGAAGACCGCGCGGCTCTCGATGCGCAGGTCGGCCACCAGGGTGCCGTAGGCGGCGCCGAAGCTCATATCGCGATGGTCGGAGAGCACCTGGATCTGGTCAGCGCCATTGGCGCTGCACCAGCGCGCCTGGGCGAAGGGCAGGTCGGCGCTCACCGTGATGAAGGCGACCTGACCGGCACGGGCGGCGGCTTCCGCGTTGAAGCGCTGGGTCTGCTTGCTGCAGACCCCGGTGTCGAGCGACGGCACGACACTGATCACCAGCGGCTTGCCAGCGAAGGCGGCGCGCGTCACGGGTGCGAGTTTGCGGTTGAGCAGGGTGAAATCGGGGGCCGGGTCACCGGGCTTGAGCTCGGGGCCGATCAGAGCGCGGGGTCCAAAGAAATCGAAGGCATCGGCACGCTGGACGGTCATCGGAAATGCTCCTTGCAATCATCGCGATGCGGAATCAGGCTTTAGTAGCAGTATAGCATCAAAAAGGCAAATAGTTTGCACATCAATTGTCGAGGTCTGATCGGCGCTTTACGTTGACATAAATCTTGGCAGGCCGGGTATGTGTTCGCACGTCTCCTGGGAGCGCGGGCAGCTTGCGCTGACGAGGGCGGGACACGCTCGCTCGCGAGCTTGGGTGGTTGCCCGACGTTGAACGCTATAAGGACCGGCCCTGTACCTGGCATCTGCGCAGGTACAGGGCCGGCCCGTAGTTACCGAGCGCGTCCGGGGCTCAGGCGGTGCGGCCTTTCTTGCCGGTGTAGGAGAAGCGGCTCACCACCGCGCCCGTCGCGTCGAGCAGCGTGCAGGTGTCGCCTTCGTTGTTCCAGACAGCAACCCCCTTGCCCCAGTACAGGTTGGCGCTATCGTTGGCGCCGGCCCGCGTCCAGAGCTTCAGTTCGGCGCCGGGGGCAAGCTCGCAGGTGGGAAAAACGTAGGTATGGCGGGCCTGGCCGTCCTCGAGTTGCCAGCCGGTCATACTCACCGGGGCGCTGGACCCATTGCGGATCAGCACATACTCGCCTTCGACATCACGCCCGGGCGGGTCGAACTCGATATGGGCAATCGTCACGGCTGCGCTGCTGGCGCTCGCGGCTGCGGCCGCACTGCTGATCCGGGTCACCGGCGCGCCGGTGCTGCCGCCCGCAGGGGCGGATGCGCCCGTGGCAGGTGCCGCGCCGCCCGTGGCGGTAGCCGCGCCGCTCGTGGCAGCTGCCGCGCTGCTAGCAGCCC
>DAOUBZ010000248.1:0-15630 GCA_034432515.1 Chloroflexaceae bacterium
ATGCGCCACCGGGTGGCGCCGTTTCCGGGGATGCGCCCGGGGCGCATGCGTCGGCCCTACGGTGTCTTACCCCCGGTCGCCGCGTCACCCCGTCGCCGCATCGCGTCCGCGCCTCCTCGCCTCCTCGCCTCCTCCTCGGCGTCAGGCCAGTTCGGCCTCGGCGCTTAGTGCCGGCTTGCCGTCAGGCCCCTGCGCCTCCAGTACGACCCGATCCCCCTCCGGCACGCCCACCAGGCGGAAGGGTGCCAGGTCGAACAGTGGCGCCTGGCCGCGAAAGCTGAAGCCCACCACCTGCTGTGGGCTGTTGTGGCGCACCAGTTCGAGCAGCAGGATGGCCGTGAGCGGCCCGTGAACCACCAGGCCGGGGTAGCCCTCCTCGCTCAGCGCATACGGCCGGTCGTAGTGGATGCGATGGGCGTTGAAGGTGAGCGCCGAGAAGCGGAAGAGCAGCCGGCTGTCCGGCACGACCGTCCGTGACCAGGCGCCCGCCGGTGGCGGCGGCAGTTCGACTATGGCAGGCGCCGGCACCGGCGCGCCCGGCTCGCGGTAGACGATGTCCTGCTCCTCTTCGATACAAAGCACATCGTTCTGGAAGAACTGATAGCCGACCGTGACGAAGGCGAGCGCGCCACTCCGCCCCGACTTGGTCGTCACGTTGCGGATCACGCCCTCGCGCCGGGCCTGCAGGCCCAGCACAAGCGGCTGATGCACGCGCAGCCGCGCGCCGGCGAACATGCGCCGCGGGTAGGGGATGGGCGGCATAAAATCGCCCCGCTGCGGGTGGCCGTCTATGCCAAGGCGCGCCTGCGGCGCCCGGGGCAGGAAGTAGAACCAGTGCCAGAGCAGGGGCAGCGCCGCGCCAGGGCCAAGGGGCGTGGTTGTGTCGTCGAGCGTCGCGGCAGCGGCGAGCGCCGGGCTTACACACAACTCTTCGGCGACGTGCTCCGTGCGACCGATCCACGCAGCAAAGCCAGCCGTAGGCTCGTCCATGAGCGTCCCCTCCTTTGTATGCAGCGACGAATCGTAGTATAACAAACTTTACAAACCCCTGGCCTATGCCATATCATTGGAACGGCCCCTGGAGAGTTGTGGAGCGTCGATGCTTGCAACGGAGGCCCTGCCGTGACGAAACGTACCCGCGCGACCGAGAGCGAGCCCGTGCCGCCGCAGGATGCCGCCGAGGCGACTGAGGCGGCCACTTCCCCCGCACCCGAGCCAGATCGGGAACTTCTCCCGCTGAGTGGGGTGCGCGTGATCGATGTCGGTAACTTCCTCGCCGGTCCCTACGCTGCCTCGATCCTGGGTGAGTTCGGCGCCGAGGTGCTGAAGGTCGAGCACCCGATCGCCGGTGACCCGATGCGCCGCTTTGGCACCCCCACCAAGCGCCACGACGCCAGTCTGGCCTGGCTTAGCGAGGGGCGCAACAAAAAGTCGGTCACGATCGACCTGCGCCAGCCCGAGGGCGTGAACCTGTTCCTCAAGCTCGTGGCCCATTCCCAGGTGCTGATCGAGAACTTCCGCCCCGGCACCATGGAGGAGTGGGGGCTGGGCTGGAAGCAGCTGCAGGCAGCCAATCCGAGCCTGGTGATGCTGCGTGTCTCGGGCTATGGCCAGACCGGGCCCTACCGCCGGCGATCAGGCTTCGCTCATATCGCCCACGCCTTCGGCGGCCTCTCCTACCTCGCCGGCTTCCCTGGCGAGACACCGGTGCTGCCGGGCAATGTGCCGCTCGGCGACTATATGTCCAGCCTCTACGGCGCGATCGGGATCATGCTGGCGCTGCGCCACGCCGAGCGCACCGGCGAGGGCCAGGTGATCGATGTCGCGATCTATGAGGCCGTCTTCCGCCAGCTCGATGAGATCGCCGGGGCCTACGCGCTCTATGGCAAGATCCGCGAGCGCGAAGGCGCCGGCAGCTTCGTCGCTGTGCCCCACGGCCACTTCCGCACCAGCGATGATAAGTGGATCGCGATCGCCTGTACCACCGACAAGATGTTCGAGCGGCTCGCCGAGGCGATGGAGCGCCCGGAACTGGCCTCCAGCGGCCTCTATGGCGAGCAGCGCAAACGCCTCGCCGCCCGTGACCTGGTCAACCAGATCGTCATCGAGTGGGTCGGCTCGCTCACCCGCGCCGAGGTGCTCGAGCGCTGCCTGGCCAACGAGGTTCCGGTCGGGAAACTCAACAACATCGCCGACATTTTCGAGGATGAACACTTCCTCGCCCGCGGCAACCTCGCCCGCGTGCCCGAAGAGGGCCTTGGCGAGGTGACCGTCCCCGGTGTGGTGCCAACCCTCTCGGAGACACCCGGACGCATCACCAACCTCGGCCCGCCACTGGGCAATGCCACCTACGAGGTGATGCGCGAGTTGCTCGGCATCAGCGCCGACGAGATCAAGCGGCTCCGCCAGCATAAAATCATCTAAAGGAAGTGCCATGAGCGAGGAAGCCCAGGCCCCCCTGCCCCTGGCCGGGATCCGGGTGATTGACGTGGCGACCGTGATCGCGGCGCCCTATTGCGCTACCATCCTCGGCGAGTTCGGCGCCGAGGTGCTCAAGGTCGAACACCCCGTCGGCGGTGATGCCCTGCGCCGCTTCGGGACGCCCACCGAGCGCGGCGATACGCTGACCTGGCTCAGTGAGGCACGCAATAAGAAGTCGGTCACGCTTGACCTGCATCGCCCCGAGGGCGTCACGATCTTCAAGCAGCTGATCGCTCAGTCGGATGTTCTCTGCGAGAACTTCCGCACCGGGACACTCGAGAAGTGGGGCCTCGGCTGGGAGGTGCTGCGCCAGATCAATCCCGGCCTGATCATGCTACGGGTGACTGGCTATGGCCAGACTGGCCCCTACGCCGATCGCCCCGGTTTCGCCCGCGTGGCCCACGCCTTCGGTGGCCTCTCCTACCTCGCCGGTATGCCCAAGGGCACGCCGGTCACCCCTGGCTCGACCACGCTCGGCGACTACATGACCGGGCTGTATGGCTGCATCGGCGTGCTGATGGCGCTCCGCTATCGTGAACAGACCGGCCGTGGCCAGTATGTGGACGCCGCGCTCTACGAGTCGATCTTCCGCTGCACCGATGAACTGGCCCCCGCCTACAGTATGTACGGCATCGTTCGTGAGCGGCACGGCCCCAACCACAATGATTTCGCCTGCCCGCACGGCCACTTCCCCACCCGCGACGGCAAGTGGGTCGCCATCTCCTGCGCTACCGATAAGCTCTTCGCCCGCCTGGCCCAGGCGATGAACCGGCCCGAACTGGCCTCGTCGAGCATCTATGGCGATCAGAAGACGCGCCTGGAGCATCGCCACGATGTCAACGAGATCGTGCGCGACTGGTGCGGCTCGCTCACCCGCGAAGAGGTGCTCGAGCGCTGCTACGCCACTGCCACCCCCGCCGCGCCGCTGAACAATATCGCCGATATCTTCGGCGACCGCCAGTTCTACGCCCGGCGCAACCTGGTCGCGCTCGATGTGCCGGAGACGGGCGAGACGATCATTATCCCCGCCGTCATCCCCAAGCTCTCGGCCACCCCCGGGCGGATCAAACACCTGGGCCCCAAGCTCGGCGAAAATACCGATGAGGTGCTGCGCGATCTGCTCGGCCTCGATGAGACCCAGATCGCGGAGCTGCGCAGCAAGCGGGTGATCTGATGCAAGGTATCCTCAAGGGACTGCGTATCGTCGAGGGCTCCGCGTTCGTCGCCGCGCCGCTGGGCGGTATGACCCTGGCCCAGCTTGGCGCCGAGGTGATCCGCTTCGACCCAATTGGTGGCGGTATGGACCACCGGCGCTGGCCGGTGACCAACGATGGCCAGCATAGCCTGTTCTGGGCCGGGCTCAACAAGGGCAAGCGCTCGATCGCCGTGGATATCCGTAACCCCCGCGGCCAGGAGTTGCTGACCCGCCTGATCTGCGCGCCCGGTGAGGGCGCCGGCCTCTTCAGCACCAACTTCCCCGCCCGGGGCTGGCTCAGCTACGAGGCCCTGCGCGCCCAGCGCCCCGACCTGATCATGGTCAACCTGCTCGGGCGCCGCGATGGCGGCTCCGAGGTCGATTACACCGTCAATCCGCAGCTCGGCCTGCCCTACATGACCGGCCCCGAGGGCCTGGCCGACCCGGTGAACCACGTCCTCCCGGCCTGGGATTTCATCGCCGGGCACCTGATTGCCGTCGGGCTGCTGGCCGCCGAGCGCCACCGCCGGCTCACTGGGGAAGGGCAACTGGTGCAACTGGCACTCAAGGACGTGGGCCTGGCCATGCTCGGCAACTTTGGTATGCTCGCCGAGGTGATGGTCAACGATAGCGACCGCCCGCGCCAGGGCAACTATCTCTACGGCGCCTTTGGCCGCGATTTCGCGACCCTCGATGGCCGGCGGGTGATGGTCGTCGGCCTGACCGACCTGCAGTGGAGCTGCCTCTGCAAGGCGACCGGCCTGACCCAGGCCTTCGCCGAGCTCGGCGCGCGCCTCGGCCTCGACCTGAACCAGGAGGGCGACCGCTTCCGCGCTCGCCAGGCGATCGCCCAGCTGCTGGAGCCCTGGTTCCACGCCCGGACCCTGGCCGAGGTGCGGCGCAGCTTTACCGAGCATCGCGTCACCTGGGGTCCCTACCAGAGTGTGCGCGAGTTGATCGCCAGCGACCCCGACTGCTCGACCGACAATCCGCTCTTTACCATGCTTGAGCAGCCCGGCATCGGCAGCTACCTGGCGCCGGCCACGCCACTTGACTTCAGCCAGGTGGCGCGGCTGCCGGCGCGGCCCGCGCCACGGCTCGGCGAGCATACCGACGAGATCCTGGTCGAACTTGGGCTGAGTGACGGTGAGATCGCCCGACTCCACGACGACGGCATTGTGGCCGGACCGACGGCATAGAGGGAGGCCCACCCATGAAGTTGCCCGTCCATTTCTACCGACCGCTGGCCATCGGCGCACCCCAGCCGCTGCGCGAACTGCCGGTGCGCCCGGAGCGCATGATCCACTTCTTCCCGCCCCATATCGAGAAGATTCGCGCTCGTCTGCCCGAAACCGCCAAACAGGTCGATGTGCTCTGCGGCAACCTGGAGGACGCCATCCCCGCCGATGCCAAAGAGGCCGCCCGCGCTGGCTTTATCGAGGCGGTCAGCGCCAACGATTTCGGCGATACCGCACTCTGGATCCGGGTCAATTCGCTCAACAGCCCCTGGTTCCTCGATGACATGACCGAGTTGCTCGCGGCGGTGGGCAACCGGCTCGATGTCATCATGATCCCCAAGGTCGAAGGACCCTGGGACATCCACTTCGTTGACCAGTACCTGGCCCTGCTCGAAGCGCGCCACGGCGTCACGAAGCCGATCCTCATCCACGCCCTGCTAGAGACTGCCCAGGGCGTGATGAACGTCGAGGCGATCAGCGGCGCCAGCCCACGCATGCACGGCCTCAGCCTCGGCCCGGCTGACCTCGCCGCCTCGCGCGGCATGAAGACCACCAGGGTCGGTGGCGGGCACCCCTTCTACGGCGTGCTCGCCGACCCGCAGGAGGGCCAGAGTGAGCGGGCCTTCTTCCAGCAAGACCTGTGGCACTACACCGTTGCGCGCATGGTCGACGCCTGCGTCGCCCACGGCATTCGCGCCTTCTACGGGCCGTTCGGCGATATCAAGGACGAGGCGGCCTGCGAGGCCCAGTTCCGTAACGCCTTCCTCATGGGTTGTACCGGGGCCTGGACCCTGGCCCCCAACCAGATCCCGATCGCGCGGCGCGTCTTCAGCCCCGATGTCAACGAGGTGCTCTTCGCCAAACGCATCCTGGAGGCGATGCCCGATGGCACCGGTGTGGCCATGATCGACGGCAAGATGCAAGACGACGCGACCTGGAAGCAGGCGAAGGTGATCGTCGACCTGGCGCGCCTGGTGGCGAAGAAAGACCCCGAACTGGCCCAGGCCTATGGGTTCTGATCAGGAGGCGACGATGGGTGCAAAGACGACCCGTGGCAACTTCTTCGAGGATTTTGCGCTGGGGCAGGAACTGGTCCACGCCACACCACGCACGGTCACCGAGGGCGATGTGGCCCTCTACACGGCGCTGTACGGGCCGCGCTTCGCCGTTAGTTCGTCGACACCCTTTGCCGTCCGCCTGGGGCTGCCCCGTGCGCCCCTCGATAGTCTGCTGGTCTTCCATATCGTCTTCGGCAAGACGGTGCCCGACATCTCGCTCAACGCGATCGCCAACCTTGGCTACGCCGCCGGGCGCTTCGGGCAGCCGGTCTATCCGGGCGATACGCTGACCACGACCTCGACGGTGATCGGGCTACGCCAGAACAAAGACGGCAAGACCGGCGTGGTCTATGTGCGCTCGGTCGGCATTAACCAGCGCGACGAGATGGTCGTCGAGTATGTGCGCTGGGTCATGGTGCGTAAGGCCAACCCTGATCTACCAGCGCCCACCCCGGTCGTGCCGGAGCTTCCCGAGGCGGTCGCCGCAGAGCAACTGGTGGTGCCGTACCGGATTGAGCCCGGGCACTACGATACTGCCCGCGCGGGCAGCCCGTTCCTCTGGGAGGATTACGAGCCGGGTGAGCGTATCGACCACGTCGATGGCATGACCATCGAGGAGGCCGAGCATATGCTGGCGACCCGGCTGTACCAGAATACGGCGCGGGTCCACTTCAACCAGCATATCGAGCGCGAGGGCCGTTTTGGGCGGCGCATCATTTACGGTGGTCACATTATCAGCCTGGCCCGCGCGATCTCGTTCAACGGCCTGGCCAATGCCTTGGGCATCGCCGCGATCAACGGCGGGCGCCACACCAACCCCACCTTCGCCGGCGATACGGTGTACGCCTGGTCAACCGTCCTTGCGCGCATGGAACTGCCGGGCCGCGACGATATCGGCGCGCTGCGCGTGCGCACCGTCGCGACCAAGGACCGGTCCTGCGCCGATTTCCCCGACAAGGCGGAAGACGGCAGCTATGACCCGGCCGTGGTGCTCGATTTCGACTATACCGTGCTTATGCCGCGTCGCCACTGATACGGATCGTGATCATCATTTCAACCAACCGTTCCCGGCGTCGCGTACGCGTGATCCTTGCCTTGAGCTTTTTGGTGATGCTTCTGTTGACGCTGCTGCTCACCGGGCGGCACCTGCAGAATCGCAGCACCACGGCAGCCGGCGTTCTGGCCCTCGTGCGGCAGGATCTGCGTGAGTCGGCCAGCAGCATCGATGCGGCCTTTGCTGAGGCCCAGGCACTGGGCGATCTCCTCGCCGCCGATCTCGCCTCCGGGGCGCTGCCCTACACGGATAGCTGCACGCGGCTGCGGACTGAGCTCGCAGCCGCGCCTGATGTCAACGGCCTGGCGATCACCTTCGAGCCCTACGCCTACGATCCCTCGCTGCGGCTCTACCAGTGCTATGTCTTCCGCACCCCCAGCGGCGCGATCGACGAGTTGCGCGGCGCTACCTACGACTACACCCAGCCGCCTGTCGACGAACCCGGCGCGCCACAAACGGCCTGGTACTACGACACCATCCGCACCGGCGCGAACTGGAGTGCCCCCTTTCTGGCCACCGGGGCCGGGAAGGTCCTGATCGAGTACGCCCGCCCGTTTCTTCACCGTGACGGCCGGTTGACGCCGGCGGGTGTGGTCACCGCTGACCTCTCGTTGCAGGAAGTGCGCACCCTGCTGTCGCGCCTCGACCTGGGCGCCCAGGGCTTTGGCTTCGTCATCGGTCGCGACGGTACCTTCCTGGATTTTCCAGACCGCACCCTGGTGGCCCGGAGCAGCATCTTCGACCCGGAGAGCGGTTTCGACCCCGAGGTGCAGGCCGCGGTCCGCCGCGCGCTGGCCGGCGAGACGGTGGAAGTGCGCAACCTTGATACCCTCAGCGAACGCGATGCCTGGTTCTTCTTTGCCCCGCTCCCGACGAGCGGCAGCGCCCTCGCGCTGGTAATCGATGCCCGCGACCTGCAGCCTCCCGCTGAGCAGATCCTGCGTGAGTTGACGGGCATTGCCCTGGCGGCCGCGGCCAGTCTGGTGCTTGGCCTTGCGCTGTGGAGCAGTGTGCGCCATAAGGACGGGGGCGCGCCCTGGGGCGTGGCGATCAGCTTCACGCTGAGCTGCCTGGCCCTGATCGGACTGATCTGGTACCTCGATGCCCGCCTGGCCCGCACGGTCGACGGGGCACTTACTACCCGGGCTGGTGTTGAGCGGGCACTGGAGCTCTATCTGCGCGAGGCCGGCAACGATGCGGTTTACGCGGTACCAACCGGCGTCCAGTTGACCGCGGTCCAGTTCCCCGACGCTGCCTCAGTGACGGTGAGCGGCTTTGTGTGGCAGTTCTACAGCGCCAGCATCCCCGAGGAAGTCAGCCGTGGTTTCAGCCTGAACCAGGAGCTCGGTGAGTTGATGCCGGTCGAGGAGGTGGCCCGTACCCCGCGCAGTGATGGTGAGCTGATCGTCTGGCGCATCAGTACCACCCTGCAACAAAGCTGGGACCCGGCGAAGTTTCCGTTCGACGAACGCCTGGTCCAGCTGGATATTGTGCCGAGCGAGTTGATCGAGCACGTGGTGCTGGTACCCGATCTGAGCGGCTATCAGTTGCTGCGCCCCAGCGCCTTGCCGGGCATCGATGCCGCGGTGGCGATCAACAACTGGCGTTTTCAGCGGAGCTTCTTTCGGTTTGTGGCTGCGAACGGGAACAGTAACCTGGGGCTGGAGCGTCGTGCCGAACGCTCCGCACCGCCAGTGTTGCAATTCGCCCTGCTTGCCAGGCGCAACGTGGTCGGACCCTTCATTGCCTATGTGCTGCCCGGCGCCGTGGCCCTGGCGCTCGTCTTTGCCTTCCTATTGACCGATCGCCAGCTGCGTGACTCGCAGGATCTGGTTGCGGCGCTGAGCTACACCGCCGCGCTCTTCTTCGTGATTGCGCTAGTCCATACCACTCTGCGCGAGAGTGTCGCAGCGGTCGGCATCACCTATCTGGAGCACCTCTACCTGCTGCTGTACGTCGTCGTCCTGCTGGTGACCGTGATCGCCTTTCTGCTGGTACACATACCCGGTCTCGCGCTCATCAGCTACCAGAGCAACCTGCTGCCGAAGCTGCTGTTCTGGCCGCTGTGTACTGGCGCATTACTCGTTTCAACCCTGGTGATTTTTGTCTATGGTGGATCGTGACGCCTGATCGGACAGCAAGGAGCGACCAATGAGTGACAGCGGGTATTTCCAGGACCACTACCCCGATGACCTGAGCCACTGCTACGGGTGCGGGCGCTTGAACGAGCACGGCCTGCAGATCAAGAGCGCCTGGGACGGTGATGAGACCGTGGCCTATGTCACGCCGCGGCCCTACCACACCGCCATCCCTGGCTATGTCTACGGCGGCCTGCTGGCCTCGCTGATCGATTGCCACGGGACGGGCACTGCCGCTGCCGCCGGCTACCGGGCCGAGGGCCGACCGATGGGCAGCGAGCCGCCGCTGCGCTACGTCACCGCTTCGCTGCAGGTCAACTATCTGCGCCCGACACCGCTGGGCGGGGTGCTTGAGGTGCGCGGTCGGGTCAAGGAGGTCAAGGGGCGCAAGGTGGTGGTTGAGGCGTGGATCGTCGCCGGGGGCGAAGTCTGTGTGCGCGGCGAAGTGGTGGCCGTCCAGATGCCGGAGACGATGCGCCCGGCCAGCTCCTCACCCGGTGCGTGATCGGTGGCGTGTCCTGCCCACGAACCTTCCCCCCTGTCTGAACGGTACACCAGAGGAATACCGTACCAGCAAGGGGGGATGACGATGGCCGAGTACCGCCTGCGCATGAAGGAATTACCCAGCAGCGATCAGCCACGTGAGCGTCTGGCCGTCCTGGGGGCCGGCGCCCTCAGTGACGCTGAGCTACTGGCCGTCCTGCTGCGTGTTGGTGTGCCGGGCGCCAACGTGCTCCAAGTGGCCCAGCAACTCCTTGCGGAGTACGAGGGCTGGCCCGGCTTGCTCAACGCCGACTACGCCGACCTCTGCCGCCGCCGCGGCCTCGGCGCCGCCAAGGCCGCCACGCTCAAGGCTGCCGCTGAAGTCGGGCGCCGCATGCTCATCGCCGGCCAGGATACTCGGCTCCAGATCCGCTCCCCTGCCGACGCCGCCACTCTGCTGATGGTCGAAATGGGCCACCTCGACCAGGAGCACCTGCGGACCGTGCTGCTCGATACCAAGAACAAAGTGCAGCAGGTCACGACGATCTATATCGGCTCGGTCAACAGCGCAGTGATCCGCGTCGGCGAGGTCTTCAAGGGCGCCATCCGCCTCAACAGCGCCGCGCTCATCGTTGCCCACAATCACCCCAGTGGCGACCCGACCCCCTCGCCTGAGGACGTCATGGTCACGCGCCAGATCGTTGAGGCCGGCAAGCTGCTCGACGTGGAGGTGCTCGACCACCTGGTGATCGGGCGCGGGCGCTACGTGAGTATGCGCGAACGCGGGCTCGGCTTCCCTATGTCGTAGCCAGCGTGAGCTTGGCCGTGGCCAGGCCCACCACCAGCAGCGCAGCGCCCAGCATCATCGTACCATCGCTCCAGCGCATCAGCCGCGGGCGCAGCGCGTCCGGCGCCTCTGGGGCCAGGATCTGGACCCCGAGGTGGAGCATGCCGGCCAGCAGGGCGAGAAAGAACGCCATGGCGCCGATCGCGTTGCTATTCAGCGCCGCGCGCACGGCATCCTCCGGCGCCCCGAGGTGTGGCAGCAGCGAGACGATCAGCATCCCGATCAGCCCCAGGCTCAGGTTCAGCCCTACCTGGGTCAGGGTCAGGCGCCTTCCGATCAGGCTTGCCGCGCCAATGATCAGGCCGCACGCCAGGTAGCCTGCCAGCTCAAGCATTGTCGTCATCCCTTCGCGAAAATAGCTAACATTTCAGTGTACCATAGCACAGCCTCCCCTACGGCTGCGCTCCGTTCTCCTACGGAGCTCGCCTCCCAAATGGTACCGATTCGCGGCGCAAGAATCGCCCGGCCCCGTTCCCACAGGTGGGAACGGGGCCGGCGTTGTGTGATCTGCGAGCGTCCTGGTAACCCGGGCCTGCCTACTGCTCGGGTTGCGTCTCCGTCACCAGTTGCTGATACACCGCGTGGTGGCGGCCATTACGCGGCGGGCTGGCATCCTCCGCTGCGGCCCGCCTGGCGGTGGCCTGGGTGTCCGGAAGCTGGGCGTAGATCTGGGTCGTAGAGAGTGAGGCATGACCGAGCCGCTCCTGCACCTCACGCAACTCGGCGCCGTTGCCAAGCAGATGGGCCGCGAAGGAGTGGCGCAGGGTATGGGGGGTGAGGTCGTGCAGCCCGACTTCCTCGGCGTAGCCCTTCAGAATGAGCCAGAACCCCTGCCGGGTCAGCCGTTTGCCGCGATGGTTGAGGAAGAGCGCCTCGGTTTGCTGCCCGCTGTTGCGGGCGAGTTGGGACCGGGCCGTGACCAGGTACTCCTCAAGCGCGGTGACCGCGGTATCGCCAATCGGCAACACCCGCTCGCGTCCGGCGCGGCCCGTGCAGCGCACCGTCCCCTGTTCGAGTGCCACGTCTGCCAGGTCGAGGGCGACCAGTTCACTCACCCGCAGCCCGGTGGCGTAGAGCAGTTCGAGCATGGCTTTGTCGCGCAGCCCCTCGGGTGAGGAGGAGCGCAGCGGCAATTCAAGCAACTCATCGACCTGGTGCTGGGAGATTGCTCGCGGTGGGTAGCGATCGACCTTCGGCGAGTCGATCTGCTCGGTTGGATCGCGCGCGATCAGCTGCTGGCTGGTGAGAAACCCGAAGAACGATTTGACTGCGGCGGTGCGCCGCGCTACCGTCGACGGCGCATAGCGGCGCTCGCGCAGGAAGAGCACAAAACCAAGCACGTGGTCGTGTGTCACGCTCTGCCAGTCCTCGATCTCCTGCGCGCGCAGGTAGCCGCAGAGTTGATCGAGGTCGGTTCGGTAGGCAGTCGTCGTATTGGCCGACATGCCGCGTTCGCCGGCCATATACGCCAGGAACGTATCAACGTGCTCTTGCATAGCGTGCCTGTCTCGTCCGCTGGTAGGGCCGACGCCTAAGGGCCTGCTGGCGCGGCGAGCGTGCGGGTCGCGGCGTAGCGCGTATGGTACCGCAAAGCCCTGGAGGTGTCAACCGATTGGCGCGGGCCGGCGCCTGGCCTGCAGGCGCGGGAATTCCTCATCAGGACGCGCTCGCGGCCTTATGGGCAGCTCGCTGCCGACCCTGATCACATCCAGCCGCCGGGAGTTGCCGCACCCCAGGTGTCAGGGCTGATGCAACCTCCGCCTCCCGTGGTGGGGTGTGGGGTAGTTGCGCCGCCCTACGAGGTGTTGTTTCGTTGCATCAGCCCTGCCAGTTGCGGCAGTCGATCGTTGTTGGCCCAGATGCGTGTGGTATACTGCCTGCGTTCTTCTGCCGGCCCGATTGCGAGCTTATGCGCACGATGCTCGTGTTCAATCCTACCGCAGGTCAGGCCGAGGCCCTCGAGCGTGAGCTCGCCGCCGCAGCCGAGGTCTGGCGCGCAGCCGGGTGGCAGGTCGAGCTCCAACCCACAGGCGGCCCGGGCGACGGCTGTCGCCTTGCGCGCCTCGCCGCGGAGCAGGGCTATGATCTGGTGGTCGCTGCTGGGGGCGATGGGACGATCAACGAGGTGATTAATGGCCTTGCGGGGTCGCCTACTGCCCTGGCGCCGCTGCCGCTCGGCACGATGAATGTCTGGGCCCGCGAGTTGCGTCTGCCCTTGCAGCCGCGGGCGGCCGCCGAGGCGCTGCTCGGCTGGCAGGTGCGCCCGATCGACCTGGGGCGGGCGGGGGATCGCTACTTTTTGCTGATGGCCGGCATCGGGTTTGATGCCGCGATCACCGCCGGGGTGCGTCCGGCGGAGAAACGCCGTTTTGGCGCCCTGGCCTACGTGCTGCGCGGCATCGAACAGGCGTTGCGGGTGCGCGGCGCCCGCGCGCGCCTGGTCCTCGACGGCCGGCCGATGCGCGGCCGCATCCTGATGGTCGTGGTGGGCAATACCCAACTCTATGGCGGATTGGTCAAGATCACCCATCGCGCCAGCATCGACGATGGACTGCTCGATGTCTGCGTGATCAAGGGCGACAATGGCCTGAGTGCGCTGAGCCGTCTGTTTGCCATTCTCAGCCGGCGCCAGGGCCAGGATCCCGAGTTGCAGTACTACCGCGCACAGACCATCACGATCGACGCCCGACCGCCGCTGCCGGTGCAGGTTGACGGCGATCCGATCGGCGTCACCCCGATGACCTTTACTGTCGTCCCGGGCGCGCTTCGCGCCCTCCTTCCGCCTGACATGCCCGAGGATCTGGTTCGGCACCAGCCCTGGAGCGAACCACGGCCCCGCCGCAGCCTCTCACGGCTCTTCAGCTGGCTCTCCCGCCGCTCATGACCCTGGCCAAAACGATGCTGAGCTATCTTTCACCTCGTCGCCTCCCGTGCCCCCTGCTGCTGCTGCTGCTCACCCTGCTCATCGCCGGGTGTGGCGGGGAGGCGGCGGCGCCCCCTACCCCGCTGGCCGATGGTGCTGCTCCGGTGCGTGGCGAGGCCCTGCCGGGGCGACTGCTCTTCGTGCGCCAGGGTGTGATCTGGCAGTGGCGCGACCGCGAGGCCCGCCCGCTCTTCGGCGATGGTACCACCTTCCAGCCGGCCTGGGCGCCGGATGGGACGCGTATCGCCTATGTCGCCCGCGCCAACAGCTTCAGCGAGGTGCTCCTGGCCGATGCAAGTGGACGCCCCCTGGCTCAGCTCACCGACAACGGCTCATCGGCGCCGCCAAACAGCATCGACCGGGTTTACACCAGCCGCTGGGCCTTCTACCCGGCCTGGTCCCCGGACGGCATCCGCGTTGCCGTGGCAGCGCAGGCGCGCCCACCCGCGGGCGACCCGCCGGTGGATGACAACCTGGAGCTGGTGCTGCTGCCCGTCGCCACGGGTGCGCCGCTCCCCGTGTATGCCGATCCTGCCGCCCAGGTAGGCCGCAGCGTCTTTCTGCCTGATGGCACCGGCCTGATCTTCACGCGCGCCGGGAGCGGCCCGGCGGGCCAACAGGCGCTCTATCGCCTGGATCTGAGCTCTGGCGCCAGCGAGGCCGTGAGCGGCGCACCCGCCGGCAGCTATGACCCGGCGCGCTCGCCCGATGGGCGCTGGCTCGCCTTCGCCACGCGCCTGGGTGGTCGCACCGACATCGCGGCCCTCCCACTGGCCGGCGGCACTCCGGTGCGCCTGACCAGCCAGGGCGCGGCGCGGGCTCCCGCCTTCGCCCCCGATGGCCGACTGCTCGCCTTTCTCGCCGTCGCTCCCGGTGAGCCCGGTTTCGACCTCTGGGTGACCGAGTTGCAGCTCAGCGCCGATGGCACGCTCAGCGCCGGCGCGCCCCGCCGGCTCACCAACGGGCTGGGGCTCGATGCCGACTCGGGCCTCAGCTGGGCGCCCTAGTGGTGCATCCGGCACGTCCCGTGTCACCCTGAGCGAAGCGAAGGGTCCCGGCCGAGATGCTTCGCGGAGTTAACCCTGAGCGAAGCGAAGGGCGCAGCATGACAAATCACTTGCCGGATGCACCACCTGGCCGTTCAGGCCGCCGAGACGTGGCGTGCCCGGTCGCGCACCTCCTCGGCCACGGCGATCCACCCCTCGACGCTGGTCGGTCGTGGCAGCAACTGGCCAAGGTAGCGTTGCACGGCCTGCCAGGTGGTTCCACCAATCACCTCGCCATAGCGGGCGAAGAAGCGTACCTCGGCCTCGGCGGCGTCGCGCGGGGGGCCAGCGGGGCCTGGTGTCTCGGCTGGCACCGCGCCGTCCGAGTGCGCCGCCTCGTCCGCCGGCACGTCTGCCTCGGCGCCAGTCGCCGCCCGTGATCGCCGTTCCCGTCGCTCGCCGCCCCGCTCCGCCAGGTCGGGGTAGAGGGTGGACAGCACGGCCGGGTAGTGCCGGTCGAGCCGCAGATGCACCGGGCGCGGTGGCTTCACGATCGGCGTGATCGTCCGTTCCTCGCCCTCGCGCTCGACCAGCAGCACCGCGTCGGCCTCGTAGGCGATCATCTCGTCGGCCAGCACCCGCAGGCCCTCGTCCTGTAGCCCGCCCTCACTGACCCGGTACTTGCGCGCCAGGTGGGCGATCACGATCACGTGGAAGCCCGCCTGCTTCAACTCGGTCAGCCCCGTGTAGACCGTCTGCATGTTCCGGTTCACCGAGACGTGCTCGTCGTAGCCGATGTTGGTCTTGCGATCCGTCTCGCTGCCGGCCCGTTGCTGGGCGTAGGCGCGCATGGCCTGGAAGATCTTGGAGATCGAGTCGAGCACCACCGTGTCGCCCGGCTTGCCCTGCCGCTGGACCTCGGCCATCGCCTGCATCAAGGCCCGCAGCGAGAGCGTCTGCACCACCTGGATGCGCCGGTGGATGCCTGGCTTGCCCTGCAGGTTCTGGGCCGCACCCTCGGTATCCAGCACCCAGAGCGTGCCGCTGCGCCGCGCGCTCACCGCCAGATGCGACTTGCCGGCGCCGGCCTGTCCGGTCAAAATGTAGAGACTCCCGGTCTGCAGTTCGTCCAATCGCTGAAACATCTGCCCACCCCTCCTGGCGGTTCCGGCGGCCAGGTGCCGGGCATCCGCCTGTTATGTCATGCGATGGGCCAAGTATAGCACT
>DAOUBZ010000249.1:0-22031 GCA_034432515.1 Chloroflexaceae bacterium
AGGAATCCCGGCTGTGATGCCGGACTGAGGCCCTTCGCTCCGGCTACGCCTCCGCTCAGGGTGACAGGCGGATGGCGTACTGATGCGGCAGAAGGCCAACCTTCGTTGTAGTATTAAGACCTGTCAGGTCCCTATGAATGAATATGGTGACGCGACTATGCGCTTGAGCGAAGATAAGGTGCGGCGGATCGCCGAGCGGCTGCACGACGAACTGGCGCAGAAGGGCCTGCTGGAGTACCGTGAGCCCGCCGGGGCGAGGCCCGGCACCGGGCGCGCGGCACGGGTTAAGGTGATCTACGATTTCATCATTGAGGATCTGCAACGCGAGGACGAGATCGACGCCGAGGTGGAGAAGATCCTCGCCACCTACAGCCGCGAGATCAAGGGCACCGAGCGCGATATCCTCTTTCGCAAGCATAAGGAAGAGATCGCGCGCAAACGCGGCTATATTCTGTAGCCGATGATCAACGCCAGCCCCGGGCGCGTGTCAGTTCGTTCCCCAGCAGCCCGAGCAGCACCTGCCCGCCGTGATCCTCAAAGCGGGCCCGTTCGAACCACTGGACAGTGACGAAGACACCGGGCGCCGTCTCTTCCACCTGGGGTGGCGAGATGGGCTGGCCGAAGAGCGCCAGGCTCTCGGCGAAGCTGGTGCCCCGTACCCCGTCAAACTCCAGGCCATTGCTCCGCCAGTAGCTCAGAAACGGCTCGCAGATGGTCTGGCCGGTCGCCTCGAAGCTGCGGCAGCCGGTCTGGCTCGCCGTGCGCGGGAAGCTGGTCCAGTCGCGCCCGGTGGCGCGGAGCACGTCGTCACCGATGCGGGTCAGGAGCACGTTGTAGGGCGGCGGGTTCTCCGGGTGGAGCTCGAAGCGGTGGCGCTCGAAGTACTGCACGGTGTAGGCGCGACCATCGGGGCCGGTTTCGACGAGTTCCTCGCTGGTCGGGAAGCCGAAGATCGGCAGGCCGCCCTGGCGCTCCCAGTAGCGCAGGAAGGCGCCGCGCAGGGTGTGGCTGGTCTCGGGGAAGTAGCGCACCCCAGGGGCGCTGACCGGTGGGACAGGCAGGAAGGCCGCGGCGGCGTCGGCTGCCGGCTGGCCAGGGGCAGGCTGCGGTGTCGTCCCGCCTGGGAGCGGGCAGCCGCTGTAGCCCGGTGCGAGCTGGACGGCGCGGAAGGCGTTGAGGCGGCCCCAACCGTACTCAGGGTCCTTGCCGGGCGGGCCCTGGTCGTCGGCGCTGGCCTGGAGAATGCAGGCCACATCGGCCCAGCCCAGATCGGGGCGCTGGCTGAGCACCAGGGCCGCGGCGCCGGCCACATAGGGGCTGGAGAACGAGGTGCCGTTCGGCGGGCCATAGCGCCCGCCGGGCAGGGTCGTCCACAGGCCCACGCCGGGCGCGGCCAGATCGAGGTGCTCACCGCTGTTGGAGAAGCCGGTGATGCGGTCGGTGTTGCCGGTGGCGCCCACGGCGATGACCTCCGGGTAGCCTGCCGGGTAGCTGACCGGGTTGCCGGCCTGGCGCTCGTTGCCCGAGGCGGCCACCAGGACGATGCCCCTGGCCGCGGCGTAGACCACGGCCTCGCGGAGCAACTGGCTCTCGCCGGGGCCGCCCAGGCTCAGGTTGATCACCCGGGCACCGTTGTCGGCGGCCCAGCGGATGCCCGCGGCCACGCTGGTGTCGTCGCCGCTGCCGTCGGCGCGCACAACTTTGACCGGCAGAATGCGACAGCCCCAGCAGAGGCCGGCCACACCCTGGCCGTTGTCGCTGCTGGCGGCGATCAGCCCGGCGACCGCCGTGCCATGGCCGTTGTCGTCGCGGGTGTCGCCGCTGCCGTCGAAGGCGTTGTAGCCGGGCAGCAGCTTGCCCGCCAGATCGGGGTGGCTGCCATCAACGCCGCTGTCGAGGACGGCCACGACGATCGGCCCCCCGGTGGTGATGTCCCAGGCCTCGGCGGCCTGAATGTTGCGCAGGCCCCACTGCTGGCCGTAGGCCGGGTCGTTGGGGATGCGGGCGAGGTGCCGGAAGCGATTGGGCTCAGCGTAGGCCACTCCGGGCTCGCGCGCGAGCCGCGCAGCGGCGTCCGCTAGATTGGCGCCAGGTGGCAGCCGTAGCCGGTAGCGCGACGTGCCGGATGCAAGCGGCTCGGCCACACGCGCCTGGAGCGCCGCGAGGCTGCGAGCCAGCGCCGGAGCTTCCAGGCTGGCCCCGGGGCGGAGCGCGACGATCAACTCGCCGCCAACCAGCCCGGGTTCGGCATGGACGGCGAGGGGGTGAGCACTGCGGGTGATAACCAGGAGCAGCAAAACGATCAGCGGCGCCACAGGGCGATAGCGCACGGAGGTGTCCTTTCAGGCGACGTTGGTGTCGTAGCGTGTTGGCCTGTGCCGCGGAACGGGTAGCAGACCTGATACTGTCATTCTACCACCCACCCGCGACCGTGCAGCTTTGCGCTTCTGCAGGTGCGTTGGTATAATCGCGGCAACGTTTGCACCGTGCAGAGGCCAGCCTGACCATGTCGCTACGCACCCTTCAGGGCAAGCTGCTCGCTTCGTTGCTGCTCGGCCTGGCCGTGGTGATCGTGATGGGCCTGGTGAGCGACGCCAGCGCGGTGCGCCAGGCGTTTGGCACCTTCCGCTGGAAGTTGCTGCCGGCCATCCTCGGGCTCACCGCGCTCAACTACCTGCTGCGCTGGCTCAAGTGGGAGTACTACCTGCGCCGGCTGCGCCTTGGCGCGGGCGTCACGCGGCTCGATAGCGGGCTGATCTTCACTGCTGGTCTCGTGATGTCGGTGACGCCCGGCAAGCTCGGCGAGGTCTTCAAGTCGGTGCTGCTCAAGCGGGTGAATGGCACGCCGGTGAGCCGCTCGGCGCCGGTGGTGCTGGCCGAGCGGCTTACCGATGGCCTGGCCATGCTGCTGCTGATGGCCCTCGGGCTGACGCTCTACCCGCCGGCGCGTTTCGCCTTCGTCGTACTGGTGGTGGCCAGCCTGGCCGGCATCCTGGTGTTGCAGTACCGGCGGCTCGCGCTGGCGTTGATCGATGGCACGGCGCGGCTCCCTTTCGGGATGCGGATCGCCCCGCGCCTGCATACGATCTACGCGAGCACCCAGCAGTTGCTTGAGTGGCGCGTCCTGCTGATCGCCACACTGATCAGCACGCTGTCGTGGGGCTTTGAGTGCCTGGCCTTCTACTACGTGCTGGTGGGCCTGGGTGTGCCCGGCACGCCGCTGTTGCTGCTCCAGGCGACCTTCATCTTCGCGGCGAGCACACTGTTCGGGCTGGTCTCGTTCCTGCCGGGCGGGCTCGGCGTGAGTGAGGCGAGCAGTGTCGGGTTGCTGGTGGCAATCGTTGGACTGCCGGCCAGTACCGCCACCACGGCGACGATCATCATCCGTTTCTGTACCCTCTGGTTCGGTGTGCTGCTCGGCGTAATCGCGCTGGCCTGGTTTGGCCAGCGCTACCGTCTCGACGAGGGGCAGGGCGGGCTTCCGGAGCGCGCTGAGGACCTGGGGGTGGAGGCGTGAGCGCCGGATAACGAAGAGGGACAAGCTACGAGCTTTGCAGCGAGGAGGGAACGATGGCCTCGGTCTTCTCACGGATCGTCAAGGGAGAGTTGCCGGCGTCGAAGGTCTATGAGGACGAACTGACACTGGCCTTTCTCGATATCAACCCGGCGTCACGGGGCCACACGCTGGTGATCTGCAAGGAGGAGTACCCGGACTTTCTCACTCTGCCCCCGGAACTGGTTGCGGCGGTGGCGCGCACGAGCCAGGTTGTGGCGCGGGCGATTACGGCTGCCCTGCAGCCCGATGGCTTCAACATCATTCAGAACAACGGGGCAGCCGCCGGGCAGGTCGTCTTCCACTATCACGTGCACATCATCCCCCGCTGGGAGGGCGACCACGCGGTGCGCGGCTGGCGTCCGGGTACTGCCGTCCACGATGAACTCCATGCGACGGCGGCGCTCATCAGCGCGCAGATCGGCAAGGAGCAGGCATGAGTGACGGTGACCCCGCCGAGCGACGCCGGGAGTATGTCTCACGCAATCGCAACCCGCTGGCTGCGGCAAGGCGGGCGCGCGATGCGGAGCAACCGGCCGAGGCTGAGCCGCCGGGGAGCGGGCGGGGGGTGGAGCGGAGCGTGCAGATCAACCAGGCGCTCCGGGTCGGGCTGTTGCTGCTTGTCGGCCTGATCAGCCTGCTCGTGCTGGCGTTGTTGCTCAGCAGCCGCGGCCTGATCCGGCTGCCGCGTTTCGGCGCGGCCACGGTGCCGACCCGCCCGTTGCTGCTCGCCCCGACGGCGGTCACCACACCCGCGGCGGGCGTGCTCGGCGTGGCGGGGCGCGCTACCGGCGACGCGCCAGTGCCCCCGGCTGCGGATACGCTGCCCCCGATTGCGCCGCGCTTCGCGGCGGCCTACGAGGCCCACGGCGGGGTGCCCATCCTGGGGCTGCCGATCGCCGCCGCCGAACTGATGGACGGGCGCGAGGTGCAGTGGTTCGAGCGCGCCCGGCTTGAGTACTGGCCCGAGTTCGCCGGAACGGCCTACGAGGTGCAGCTTGGCCTGCTCGGGGTCGAGTACACGCAGGGCCGCCAGTTTGCGCGCCCGCAGCCCTTCGTCAGCACCCCAGAATTGCGCTACTTCAGCGAGACGGGCCACGGCCTGGGTGGCGTCTTTCTCAGCTTCTGGGAGCGTAACGGTGGTCTCGACACCTTCGGGATGCCGATCAGTGCGGAATTTGACGAGGTGATGCCCGACGGCCACGCCTTCCGCGTGCAGTACTTTGAGCGGGCGCGCATGGAATACCACCCTGAGTTTGCCGGGACGCCCGCTGAGGTGCAACTTGGCCTACTCGGCAGCGCGCTCTACCGGAACGAGCCACGCCCGAGCACGGTGCAGCCGGTGCCGACGCCGGTACCGTTGCCATAAACATCATCATGTCTGAGCCTGATCCGTTCATCACGGCAGCCCTTCGCCAGGGCTTCAGCGCCGAAGCGGCGGCGGCGGCGCTGACGACACTGCGCCATCGCCTGGCGGAGCATGGCCTGGCCGAACGCTTTTACTGCTATCGTACTGCCGACCGTGGCCCGGGTGGTGCGCAAGCCGGCGGTGAGGCCACCCAACGACCCCGGCTGCTGCTGGCCTTCCAGAGCGCCGATGCGGCCCTGAGCTTCGCCCAGCACCACGGACTCGGACGCTCCCCCCGGCTGATTGCCCTGAGCCTGCCGCAAGCCCTGGCTGTGTTGCTCCAGCGCCCCAACATCAGCGCCCTGCTGATCGCCGATGAGCCTGCTGAGGCGCTACCCAGCGGCCTGCCACCGGGCATGCGGGTCGCACGGGACACGTTGCTCGACCTGCTCAACGGGGTGCGTTAGAATAGCGCGTGTGGTGTCACGCCGTGGTGTGCAGAGACCGGCCGGTTGGGGAGAATAAGGCAGCGGGAGGACCCATGGGCAGTCGCTTTGATGAGATGCGGATCTTCTCGGGGAACGGCAACGTGCCGCTGGCTCAACTGATCTGTGACCGGGTCGGGGTGCCGCTTGGCGATGCGACCATCGTCAGATTCACAAACGAAAATATCTTCGTTAAGCTCAACGAGAGTGTACGCGAGAAGGATGTGTTTATTATCCAGTCGCTCTCGACGCCCGATCTAAGTGACCGGATCATGGAGTTGCTCATCCTGCTGGATGCCTGCAAGCGCGCCTCGGCGGGGCGCATCACGGCGGTCATTCCCTACTACGCCTATGGCCGCACCGACAAAAAGGACCAGCCGCGCGTGCCGATCACCGCCCGGTTGCTGGCCGACATGATCCAGGTCGCGGGCGCCCACCAGGTGCTCACGATCGACCTGCACGCCGGGCAGATCCAGGGCTTCTTCAGCATCCCCATGGATGAGTTGACGGCGATGCACCTGCTGGTTCGCTACTGGGCCGACAAAGGTTGGGACGACGTGATCGTTGTCTCACCCGACGTCGGCTTCGGTAAGCGCGCCCGCAACTTCGCCGAGGCGATCGATGCGCCGCTGGCGATCGCGGAGAAGCGGCGGGTGCAGCATTTCGGCGGCCAGGCCGGGCCGCACACCTCGCCCCAGATCCTCAACCTGATCGGTGACGTGCAGGGCAAACGCTGCCTGATCGTAGACGACGAGATCGCCACCGGCGGCTCGATCATGGAAGTCGTGCGGCTCCTGCAGCGTGAGGGTGCGAGCGAGATCTACGCCTGCTGTGTACACGCCGTGTTCGCCGGGGGCGCGGCCGAGCGGTTGCAGAAGAGTGGCATCCGCGAAGTGGTGGTGACCGATACGCTGCCGCTGCCACCCGAGAAACGCTGGCCCGGGCTGACCGTGCTGAGCGTCAGCACGCTGATCGGCGAGGTGATCCAGCGTATCCACAGCGGGATCTCGGTCGATACGATCTTCACGCAGCACAAACACCCGGCCCTGGGCTAGGAGGGCCGAAGGATTGGCCGCGCCAATCCTTCGGCCCTACAGTGGGGTGACTGGCCGCCCCGGGTGGGGGGCGCCTGCCAGCGTCGGGCGGCGCGCGAGCGGCAGGGCGAGCAGATAGACCGGGGCGAATGCCTCGTAGAAGACGCGTAGTTCGAACGGGAAGCCGAAGAGCAGGTAGAGCGGCGTGATGGTCGCGACAAGGGCAAGGGCGGCATGGCGTAGCGCCGGGGGCTTGCTGTGCCAGCCCCGGGCGCAGGCAATGGCGATCACGGCCAGAACAAGCACATAACCCACAGTGAAACCCGGCAGTTGCGCGTAGCTTGCCAGGTGATCGGCCAGGTGGTACTCGACAACCTCGCCGGGATTGGCCCTGAAGCGCCAGAGCAGCATCCCGCGGATGATGAGGAAGATGCCGCCTTGCATGAGCAACAGCTTCCAGAAGGATCGTCTATCCGGCGCGCGCGCGTACCAGACTGCGTAGACAATCGAGAGGAAGAGCGTTGTCTCTTTGCTCAGGCAGCCCAGGGCGTAGATCAACAGGAAGGCGCGCCAGCGCCGATGCGCCAGCGCTGCCAGCCCCCAGGTAAAGAGGCAGAGCGTCGGCATATCGTACACATAGTAGAAGCGCAGGGTCAGGGGGAGCAGCGCGACCGGCACGAGCAGCCCTGCACTATCCAGTTGCAGCGAGGGCGCCCAGAAGGCGCTGGCGAGCCAGCGCAGCCCGGCCACCGTCCCGAGCATAGCCAGGTAGATCAGCACGGTTGCTGCACTGATCGGATCGATCGCGAGGGCCAGGGTTGCGAGTTTTGTCAGGGCAGGAAGCAGAACCCGGAAGGCGAACGGTCGGTGGGCAGTACCATCCATCAGTGCACCCAGGCCAGCACGCGTCTGATCCCAGGTGATATTGCTGACATAGGAGCGGCAGACTGCCGCCGTGAACGTAGCAACAGCCAGCCAGAATACCACCTGGTAGAGGCGACTGTTGGACAGGATGGTCGGGTCACGAGTGGAGTGCTGGGATGTTTCGACCATTGCGGTGTCTGGCTGCATGTCCCCGGTATTGCGCTACGCATAACAGTATAGCCCGGGGGCTTTCGAGCTCGTAACAACGCTTAGCCTGTTTTAGGCGCGAGCGCGGGCGAGGGCCTGGGTGAGCGCCCGTCTGGTGAAGACCTTGACCATCGCGCGGCGGTACGCCTCGCTGGCGTGGAGGTCACCGAGGATGTCCATGTCTTCGCCGGCCTGCGCGGCGGCGGCGGCAACGGCTTCGGCAGAGCCGTCACTGCCGATCACCACCTGCTCGACGGCGAGCTGGCGGGTAGCGAAGGAGCCGGCGCCGGTGACGGCCACCCGGCAGGCACTGACCACACCGGCCTCCCGTTTCACATAGGCCGCGACCCCGACGATGGCATAGCGGCTGGCCGGGTGCGGCAACTTGACATAGGCTGCGCCAGCGCCCAGGTCGAGGGGCTGCAGCACTACGGCGGTCAGCAGTTCACCGGGCGCGAGTGCGGTGGTGAAGAGGTCGAGGAAGAAGTCACCCGCGGCGATGCTGCGCGCACCGCCGGGGCCCTGGGCGCGGAGCGTAGCATCGAGCGCCAGGACGACAGCCGGGGCATCGGCGGCAGGGTCGGCGTGGGCCAGTGCGCCCCCCAGCGTGCCGCGATTGCGCACCTGAATGTCGCCGATCTGGCTGACAGCCTCGGGCAGGACCGGGAGGCGCTGCCTGAGCCCGGCGTGCTGCTCAATCGCCGACCAGGTGGTGGTGGCGCCGATCGTGATCGACCCATTGATCGCGATGCCGCGCAGTTCGGCAATTCTGCCGATATCGATCAGCACCTCGGGGGCAGCCAGACGCAGCTTCATTGCCGGCAGCAGCGAGTGGCCGCCAGCCAGGACCCGGGCCTCGTCGCCGTACCGCTGCAGCAGGCTCAGCGCCTCGGCCAGCGTGGCCGGCGCGTAATAGGCGAAGGCGCTGGGGATCATGGCCGGCTCCTAGCTCGTGCTGATGCGCTGCATCCGTTCGGCGGCATAGCGTACCGCCTGCACGATATTCTCATAGCCGGTGCAGCGACAGAGATTGCCCTCGAGACCGTGGCGGATCTCGTCGTCCGTCGGGTTGGGGTAGTGCCGCAGCAGGTCGGCGGCGGCCATGATCATGCCGGGGGTGCAGAAGCCGCACTGCAGGCCGTGCTTCGCCCAGAAGCCCTCCTGAAGCGGGTGAAGCTCGCCGTTCCGGGCCAGGCCCTCGATCGTGGTGATCGTGGCGCCGTCGGCCTGCACGGCGAGCACGGTGCAGGCCTTGACACTCTGGCCATCGAGGTGCACAACGCAGGCGCCGCACTGGCTGGTGTCACAGCCGATGTGTGTGCCGGTGAGATTCAGCTGCTCGCGCAGGTAGTGCACCAGCAGGGTGCGGGGCTCGACCTCGCTGGTATGCTGCGTGCCATTGACGGTCACGGTGATCGTCGTCACGGCGGCAGGCTCCTCGCTGGGCCGAAGCAGGGGCGTCGCTGATGCTTCGGCCTCACTGACCGCGCTCAGTCGCGGCGACCGAGCAGATAGCCGAGCAGAAAAGCAATGATCACCCAGGGCAACCATGGCCGGGCCGTGAAGAAATCTTCGACCACACCCTGGACGACGGCGCGCTCAGAGAGGCCCTGGCCCGGGCTAACCGTGATCGTGCGGCGCGCGCCGGCCGGGCGGGCCGGCGCTGGCGCCTCTTCAGTGAGCGGCGCAGCGGCGTGGCGCACTTCCTCGGCGACGGCCTGGAGCACCTCGGCGGTATGGGTCGTAACGTGGAGGCGGCGCTCCTCGATCTGCTGGGCCAGCGCCTTGAGGCTCTGGTTGATCAGCGAGCGGGCCGCGCCATCGAGCACACGCTGGCCAACGCTGGCGATCGTGCCGCCCACCTGGGCTTCGCCGCCATAATCCAGGATGGTCTGTGCCCCGTCGCTGCGCAGCTTGATCGTGCCGGCGCCCTTGAGAAAGCCGTTGCTACCCTTGCCATCGACGTGAATCTCATAGGAATCGGGCGGCACGATGTTATTAAGCTTCACCCGGCCGTTGTAGGTGCCGCGCACGGCCTGGATGCCGACCTTCAACGTGCTCTCGTACTCGTTCTCGCCCACCTCGTCCAGGCGTTGACAACCCGGGATGGTACGGGCCAGCACCACCGGGTCGTTCAGCGCGGACCAGACCTCGTCGCGCGTGGCTTCAAATGTGTAGTTCCCGGCGATGCGCACGGAATGTTCCTTTCAGCAACGGCACCACCTGGAGCTGGCAAGCAAGGGGTAAAACTCTGGGGATCGTACCTGAAGGGGATCGGTTTGTCAAGCATTTGTTTCGTTAGGGACCTTGCGCCACGCTCTCGTGATACGCTCAGGTGGTTACTTGCGCAGTGTAGAATGGCAAGGCCAGCCAGAGCGTACTGGCAGCGTGCAGGAGGTCCCAGTGTTCAAATCCGCACAGCGTCCGGCTACGGGCGTCGGTCCAGTCGCGCGACCGTGGTGGCGAGTTGCGGTGCTGCCGGCGCTGCTGGCGCTGCTTGCCGGTCACTTCGTGGTGGTGCAGGCGCTTACGGGGGTACAGTTCGGCGACGCGCCGCGCAACCTGCACTGGGGGCTGCTCACCTGGGAGCAGCCGGGCTTCCTGCGCGGCGCGGTGGATAGCTACGAGCGGATCAAGGGCTTTCCCCCCGATCCAGCCGAGCTTGGGCCGCAGGGCCTGTGGGCCAATGGCTATGGCAGTCTGCATCCCTGGTGGGGACCGCTGACCCTCGGGTTGTTTGCCCTGGTGTGGGGGCTTGCTCGCTCGTACCTGCTGCTGCAACTGGTGATCCCGCTGGCTGCCGGGGCGACGGTGCTGCTGACCTATGGGCTGGGGCGGGTGCTCGCCGGACCGCGCGCGGCGCTGGTCGCGGCGAGCTTCCTCTCGCTCTACCCGTTGTTCCGTGAGTACGGCACCGTGGCCTACAACGAGGCGCTAGGCACACTGGTGCTCACGGCGGCGCTCTTTGCCTACCTGCGGGGGCGCACGGCGCCGGCAGTCATCCTCGGCACACTGGCCGCGCTGACCAAGATGGACCTGCTGGCGCTCTATGCCGGCGCCGTCATGGCCGGCCTGCTCTACGACCGGCTGGCGGGGCGCCGCGAGTTGCCCTGGCGCCACCACCTGCTCGGCCTGGTGGGGCCGCTGGTGCTGGCCGCCCCCTGGATCTGGAGCCACTACCTCGGCGGTGGTGCGCGCGGGCCAACCCGCGGCTTCTCGGGCGAACTGTTCGGCACGATCGTGCCGATGGTCATTGAGTTGACCTTCTACATTCCCTGGTATGGCGCACTCCTGACGCTGGGCGTAATGGGCGCGGTGGTGGTGTACGGTCTCCGCGTGCGTACCGTGCCCCGGCTCAGTGCGGTGGTGCTCGGCGCGTGGGTAGGCGTGGGGCTGCTGGTGGTGCTGGTCTACTGTGCCACGCCCGGGGCAGGCAACAGCCCGCGCATCTTTGTGCCAGCGCTGCCCCCGTTAGCAGTGCTCTTTGGGGCGGGCTTCGTCCAGTTGCCGCTGGCCTGGCGCCGGCGGATCGGCTTTTACCTGGCGGCGCTCTTTCTGATCGTCAACGCCGCTGTCATCTGGTACCAGGAGCAAGCCTACGCCGCGCCGCTGCGCGCTGCCGCCTCGGCCTTCGCCGAGTTGCGCCAGCGCGAACCGGGCTTCGTGCTGACGCCGCTCTACTGGGAGACGATCCTCTACACCCGCCAGCAGGCGACCTGGTTCGAGGCCGACGATCGGTTCCGCGACAACATCATGGGCGACGCCGTGCAGTTCGCCCGCTACGTCGCGGCCAACCCGATCCGCTATGTGCTGCTGCCCAACGCCAGCCACGGCCCTGGCCCTACCGATCCGGCTGATCCGGGCGTGCGCGCCTATCTCGACGCCCACGCCGAACGCATCGACGCCGGCGCATGGACGCTGTGGGCCCTGGCGAAGCCGTAGCGCCGTGGGTAGGGCGGATGCGACGATGCTGCTAGCAAACCTGGGTATGCGGGCCTCCGGCCCGCGTGCGGGCGGGACGCCCGTGCATCCAGCGTGGGCAAAACGGGGTTTGCCAGCAGTTGTGGCTGGACGGCTTTGTCTGCCCCCACTGCACGAGCGCCAGCCGCCGGCTGTTTGGCGTGAGCCAGGCCTTTCCGGCCTATCGCTGCCGCGACTGCGACCGCTAGATTACAACGACGTGTCCGGCGCTCCGGCGAACAACTCACCCACTGGCAGCGCAATATTTGGTAGGCAGTCGAAGCTGACCGTATCCGCCTCGCCGAAGGTCTGCGGTCCATAGTAGCGCCCTGGTGAGTGGAGGCGGTAGTGGTCGAGCGAGCGCGAGCGCGGGTCGATGATCGCATACTCCGGCACGCCGGCAAGCGCGTAGGCCACCAGTTTGACCTGGGTGTCATACACGACATTGTTCGGCGAGAGGATCTCGATGATCAGGTCGGGCACGCCGCGGATATGCCGGTCGCGGATGATCGCCGCGTTGGCCTGGCGCACAAAGACGAAGTCGGGCTGCACCGGGTCGCAACCGGGGATGAGCAGCCCGATCGGCACCGTGAAGGCGTAGCCGAGGCCCTGCGTCTTCGCCGGGATGCCGATGTACTGCACGAGCGACATGGTGATCCACTGGTGGAAGTTGCTCGGCGCGGCGGTCATATACAGCACCCCGTCGATGATCTCGTAGATGTTGCCATCGGCGGGCAGCGCCTCCCAATCAGCATAGATCCAGTGGCCCTGGGGCGGCCCGGGCACCGACGGCCCATCAGTGGCGACGACTAACGCTCTCATAGCGCTTTTACCTCCGCCAGCAGCTTTTCCAGGCCCGAGACAATCTCGTGTTCCCGGCTGAGCATCTCCTCGATCAGCTTGGCCGGGTCCTCTTCAATGGCCGCCCCAGCCACCTGGGGCTTGTAGCGGCCCGCCGCCAGGTTGTACTCGGTGGCAACGATGCGGTCAAGCTTGCGGCGAATTTCGTGGTTCACGGGCCACCCCTATGCCGAGTGCCCAAACACAGCCTTGTTCAACTCACCTATGATAGCACGAAGGCCCTGCTCACCGAACAGCTCACCCCGATGCGCCCGACAGCCAGGCCGATGTCCTCGAACGAATTCCGACATTTCTGGTTGGTTTTGGCGGCTACGCCGCCAAAACCAACCAGAAAACCTGGGGATTGCACGACCCCTGGACGGCGGGCGCGATCGATTCGGTCCCGGGGCGGGCTGTTTGCGGTATACTGCTCAGTATGACGACCAAGGCTTCGCCCGCCCGCCCGGGGCCGCTGAAAACCTGGTTGATGGCCATCCGCGTGCCGACGCTGCCGGCGGCGGTCGTGCCTGTGCTGGTCGGCTCGGCGACGGCGCTGGCCGATGGCTTCTTCCGGCCGCTGGTCTTCGTGGCGGCCCTGGTGGCGGCGCTGCTCATCCAGATCGGCACCAACCTGGCGAATGACTATTTCGACCACCTCAAGGGCGCCGATACGCCTGAACGCCTCGGCCCCACCCGTGTCACGCAGAGCGGGCTGATCGCGCCGGCAACCGTGCGCAACGCGATGCTGATCTGCTTTGGCCTGGCAGCGCTCTGCGGTCTCTATCTGATCATCGTCGGCGGCTGGCCCATCCTGCTGATCGGGCTGCTCTCGATCGCCTCGGGCATCCTCTACACCGGTGGGCCGTTCCCGCTTGGCTACAACGGTCTGGGCGATATCTTCACCTTCATCTTCTTTGGCGTCGTTGCCGTCGTTGGCACCGACTATCTGCACAGCGACGCCTTTCGCCCGATCGCGCTGCTGGTCAGCCTGCCGGTGGCGATGCTTGTGACGGCGATCATCGTGGTCAACAATCTGCGCGACGCGCCGACCGACCGCAAGGCCGGCAAGCGCACGCTGGCGGTGATCTTCGGCGAGCGCTTCGCCCGGATCGAGTATGCGGTGCTGGTGATCGGGGCGTACCTGCTGCTGCCGCTGATCTGGTGGTGGGGCGGCACCTCGCCGTTCGTGCTGCTCGCCTGGCTCAGTGCACCGCTGGCCCTGCCGCTGCTGCGGCTGGTGCGCACCGGGCAGGGGCGTGTGCTCAACGTTGCCCTGCGCGGCACCGCGCGCCTGCACCTGGCGTTCGGGGCGCTGCTGGCCCTTGGTCTGTTACTGTAAGGCGTACCAACGGCCCTGATATGATACGTCTCCCCGACTGGCTGGCCCGCCGGGCCGCGCTGCATGCGGAGCGCCCCGCGCTGATCGCGCCGGGCGGGATATGGTCGTTCGCCGAGTTGCACGCCTGGGCCAACCGCATCGCCACGGGCCTGGGGGTGGCTGGCCTGCGTCCGGGCGATCGGCTTGCCATCCTCGCGCACAACCACCCGGCGTATGCCGCTGCCATCCACGCTGCGCCGCGCTGCGGCGCGGTGCTGGTGCCGCTCAACACCCGGCTTGCGCCCGCCGAACTGGCCTGGCAACTGGCCGATAGCGGCGCCACCCTGCTGCTCCATGACGATGCGCACGCCCAGCTGGCCGCGAGCCTGGGCGCGATCCCGTGCCTTTCGCTCACGGCAATCGCTGGTCAGGGGGCGGCAGCTAGTGCGCCGGGGCCCGCCGCGAGTCTGGCGCTCGATGCCCCACACACGATCATCTACACCTCGGGTACTACCGGGCGGCCCAAGGGCGCGGTGCTTACCGCCGGCAACCACTGGTGGAGCGCCACCGCCTCGGCGCTCAACCTGGGCCTGCACGCCGATGACCGCTGGCTGGCGGTGCTGCCCCTGTTCCACGTCGGCGGGCTGGCGATCGTCCTGCGGGGCGCGATCTACGGCATGCCGGTGGTGCTCCACGAGCGCTTCGATCCGACCGCGGCCCTGGCTGCGATCGACCACGAGGGCGTCACGATCGCCTCGGTCGTCGCCGTGATGCTGCAGCGAATGCTTGAGCAGCGTGGCGACCGACCGTTGCCGCCCCATTTCCGCTGCGCGCTGCTGGGCGGTGGCCCCGCGCCGCGCCCGCTGCTCGAGAGCTGCGCTGCCCGCGGTCTGCCGGTGGTGCAGACCTATGGCATGACCGAGACGGCCTCGCAGGCGGCCACCCTGGCCCCCGCCGATGCGCTGCGCAAGCTCGGCTCGGCCGGCCAGCCGCTGCTCCCGCTCGAACTGCGCATTGTCGCCGCGGGGCGTGATGCCGCGCCGGGCGAGGTGGGCGAGATCTGCGTGCGTGGCCCGATGGTCACCCCCGGCTACCATAACAACCCCGCGGCCAGCGCCGCCGCGCTCGTGGACGGCTGGTTCTACACCGGCGACCTGGGCTACCTCGACGGGGAGGGCTTCCTCTACGTGGTCGAGCGGCGCAGCGACCTGATCATCTCCGGTGGCGAGAACATCTACCCGGCCGAGGTGGAGGCCGTGCTGCTGGCCCACCCGGCCGTGGCCGAGGCGGGGGTCGTCGCTGTGCCTGACGCACAGTGGGGCCAGGTCCCGGTGGCGGCCCTGGTCGTGGCGGCGGGGCATGCGCCCGATGAGGCGCTCGCCGCCGAGTTGCTGGCCTTCTGCCGGGCGCGCCTGGCCGCCTACAAGTGCCCGCGCCACGTGCACTTCCGCGCAGCGCTGCCGCGTACCGCTTCGGGCAAACTCCGCCGCGCCGAGCTACGCGCCCAGCTGCTGGCGACCACGCGGGATGCGTGATGGGTGGCCAGCCGCCCGGTCCGCAGCATCCTGCGGTGCCGGGCCGGGTGCGGCGCACCAGAAAGCGCCCCCGCTTCCCGGAGGAAACGGGGGCGCCCGTGATCTGCCTGCCCGGCTACCAGAGCAGCCGGTTGAGCAGGATCGTCCCCAGCAGGATCATCGCGAGCACCGCCGCCAGTGGCGCCAGCGGGTTCATGGCCCGCCGCGGCGCTGGCCGCGTGATGATGACCGTCTCCACCTCTGGCTCGTCGCGATCGGCCGTAGCGGCGAGCAGCACCACCAACGCCAGGCCGCCGAGAATGAGCAGTTCCATCGGACCCTCCTCTCGTAGTTGGCCTCCCAGACGATCAACCTGCAGGGGAGCCTCATCCTACACTTGATCGTTGGTCCGCGCCATCGGTCTTGCGGTGGATGTGACGATCACCCTGGTTGCGAGCGGGAAGATCTCCCCGCCTGTCCGGGTATGTTTTCCACTTTGTTGACTAAAAAGAGTGTAATAGTTTTGTTTTATCCGGAAGATCGTGACCCTGGCAGGAAGGAGGAGTCTGTATGGTGCCCACTGGATCACTGCGGCGTGCGGGTGGCGTTGCGGCCACAATCCTGGCCATGGTGCTGGTGCTTGGCGGCTGCTCAGCGGCGCAGCAGCCCGCCGTCCAGCAGCCGATTGCCCAGCAGCCGATTGCCCAGCAGCCGGCCACGGAGGGTGGCCCTGCCCTCGCGCCGCGCGGTTTCGAGCAGTCTGTGGTCAGCACGGAGTGGCTGGCCGCGAATCTGAACAATCCCACTGTGCGCATTATCGAAGTGAGCGTCATTCCTGGCGTCTATGAGCGGGGACACATTCCCGGCGCGGTCAACTTTGTCTGGCACACCGACTTTGTCGACACGGTGTCCCGCGACATTGTCAGTCCGGAACGCTTCCAGGAGTTGGCGCGGGCCGCCGGGATCAATAATGACAGCACAATTGTGCTGTACGGTGACAACAACAACTGGTTTGCCGCCTGGGGCGCCTGGGTCTTCCTGCAGTATGGCGCCGAGGATGTGCGCCTGCTCGACGGCAGTCGTGCCAGGTGGGAGGCCGAGAACCGCGAACTGGCGATTGCGCCGCCGAGCCCTGCCCCCGGGGCCTTCACCGTCGCCCAGCGCGGCAATCTGCGGGTCAGGCTGCCCGACGTGCTGCAAGTCGTTGAGGGGCAGCAGCAGAAGGTGCTGATCGACATCCGCTCGCCCGACGAGTTCTCGGGCAAGATCTTCGCCCCGGAGGGCTTCCAGGAACTGGCCATCCGTGCCGGCCACATCCCCGGTGCGGTCAACATCCCCTGGAAGCAGGCGCTCAACGAGGACGGTACGTTCAAGTCGGTGGAGGAACTGCGTGCGCTCTATGCTGCGAAGGGCATCGACGGCAGCAAGCCGGTGATCACCTACTGCCGCATCGGTGAGCGGGCCAGCCACACCTGGTTCGTACTCAGCCAGATCCTCGGCTATGACGTGGCGCTCTACGACGGCTCGTGGACGGAGTGGGGCAATACGGTCGGCGTGCCGATCGCCAATCCGAGCGGCACGATCTGGGGCGCGCAGTAGTCAGCGGGACGTTTCCGAGATGCCAATGGCCCAGCAACCTGTCACACGCAGCCCGGCCGGCCGGGCTGCGTTGCCCCTCGCTCGCAGCGCCGCGCTGCGTGTTGGCGCCGCTACACTGCTCCTGATCGGCCTGGGCGTTCTCGCCTCCGTGCTCCACGGCACGCCCGGGCGCGGCGCACCGGCGGCCCTGGCGCTTCTGCTCGGTGCCGCGCTCGGCATTGTCTTCGAGCGGGGGCGCTTCTGCTACTTCTGCATCTTGCGTGATGGGATCGAACGGCGCAATACCGGGCCGCTCTACGCGGTTCTCACCGCCCTCGCGGTTGGCTCGCTCGGCTATGCCCTGGTGCTGGGCATCTTCCTGCCCAGTCCGTTCACCGGGCGCCTGCCGGCCGAAGCGCACATCGGACCGGTAAGCTGGGCGCTGGCCCTGGGTGGGCTGGTCTTCGGGTTGGGGATGGCCCTCTCGGGGGCGTGTATCAGCGGCCATCTCTACCGGCTCGGCGAGGGCTCGACCCGCGCGCCCTTTGCCCTGCTGGGCTCGCTGGTCGGCTTCGGGCTGGGCTTGCTAAGCTGGAATCAGCTCTACCGCCTGACGATCGCCGACGCGCCGACGCTCTGGCTACCGGCCTGGCTGGGCTACGGAGGCGCCCTGGCGCTACAGCTGGCGCTGCTCGGCGTCCTGGCGCTGCTGCTGCTGCGCGGCGTGCCGGAGCTGCCGGCCCGCCCGGCACTGCGCCTGACCCCTGCGGTCATCCGCGAGGCATTGCTCACGGCCCGCTGGCACCCACTGGTGACCGGCGCCCTGGTGGGCGCGATCGGCGTCTGTGCCTACCTGCGGGTCGAACCGCTGGGTGTCACGGCGCAACTGGGCAGCCTGGCCCGCACTGCGCTCGACGCGGCCGGCCTGCTCCCCGCCCGGCTGAACGGCCTCGACACCCTCGCCGGCTGTGCGACCCAGGTGGTGCGGACGATCACCAGCAACGGTCTGCTGGTTAGCGGGCTGGTGCTGGGCTCACTTGCCGCTGCGCTGGCGGCGGGGCGTTTCCAGCCGGACCGCCTGACGGGGCGCGGTATCATCAGCGCGCTGCTGGGCGGGGTGTTGCAGGGCTGGGGTGCGCTGGTGGCCCTGGGCTGCACGGTGGGCACCCTGCTCTCGGGGATCGCGGCCTTCGCCATCTCGGGCTGGGTCTTCGCCGCGACCATGGTCGCGGGGGTCTGGCTGGGCATCAGGTTGCGGCTGCACACCTGGGGCGAGTAGCGGGGTAAGCGCCAGCAGGGCGCGGCCCGTAGGTCGACCCGTCGGTGGTGCTCGGATGGGGTATTCACTGCAGCAGGAAGCCGCGCGGCGGTCGTTCAAGCGCCGGCAGCCAGCACTGCGTGCACGAGGTCATCGGGCGTGACGCCCGGCGACTGGATGTTCAGGGCGCGATAGGCCTCGTTCAGTGCGGCCCGGAGCGTCGCGGGTTCGACGGTGAGCCCGCGGAGCGCCTGCTCGAGGGCGCTGACGGCCAGTGCCGGGAGAAGTGTGAAGTCGCCCGAGAGACTGATATCGTCGATCCGGCCCTCACGCAGGCGGGCCGTGGCGCGGATCAGGCCGCCAGGCGCTTTGTAGGCGCCCTCCACGACGCGAACATCCTCGTGGATCTTGACCCCGCTCTGGCGCAACCCACCTTGCTGTGCCAGCCATTCGGCACTGGCGAAGCGCGCATCGAGTTCGCAGGCGAGCTCCTCCTCACGCGCACTCAGCGTGCCCGGCACGATCGTTGCCTCCAGGGCGAGCGCGCAGTGTTCCAGGTAGAGCGTCTTGACCCGGTCGCGATCCGGCGGCGCGCCCAGTTCACGGGTCATAGTTGTCATATAGTCCTGGAGACTCTGAAAGACCTTATCGCGCATCTTCTCGGAGCTCACCTTGAGCACGCGGGCCATGAGTGCGCTGTCAAAGTCGAACATCAGGCTGCCGACCAGCACCTCGGCCTCATCAGTAGCCATCGCGCCAGTGCCGCCGATCTTGCGCCCGTTGACCTGGATGTCATTCATTGGTCGCAGATAGGCCGGAATACCGAGCTGCTGGTAGGTTTCGACCAGCGGACGAATGTACAGCGCAAAGCGTGCTTCCAGTTCTGCCGGCAAGGCAGCGCGGCGGAAGACCCACTGGGCAAAGAGCTGATTCTGGTCGAGGTAGACCGCCCCGCCGCCCACCTCGCGCTGGTAGACCGGCAGACCCGCCTGGTGGCAGAAGGCGGTATCCACCTCCTTCTCCAGTTCCTGGTGGTAGCCGATACAGACATAGGGCGTACGCGGGGCCACAAGGATGATCGTGTCGGGGGTCGAGGCATCAAAGGCGTGGGCGACCGCGTGGTACACCGTCTGTGAGCGTACTGCCGGGACCAGACCGAGGTCGAGCAGGCGGATTGTGCGTGCCATACAGCTTCCTTCCCGGGCAACTACCCATGCCAGTGCCAAGGACAACGCTCCGCACGGGAGCTCCTTCCATGGTACAGACATTCAGACCAGGGGTGAGCGCACCGTAGTCCTGGCCGCTGGCATCGACCAGGTGAATGGCGCAGGCCATACACGGGTCGAACGAGTGAATGGTGCGCAGGATCTCCAGGGGCCATTCGGGGCGGGCCATTGGTGTACCGATCAGCGCCGCCTCGTAGGCGCCGGGCTGCCCCTGGTGGTCGCGGGGGGTGGCATTCCAGGTCGTTGGCACGACCATCTGGTAGTTGGCGATCTTGCCGCTCTCGATCACGATCCAGTGGCCCAGCGCGCCCCGCGGCGCCTCCATATAGCCGAAGCCCTGGGCTCGCCGGGGCCAGCTCAAGGGCTCCCACCGCTCACCATTGAAGGTCGCGGTGTCGCCGCTGCGGATGTGCGCGATCAGCTGATCGTAGGTGCTGCGCATCGCGTCGCTGAAGACCCTGGTTTCGATGGCGCGGGCTGCGGTGCGCCCGAGGGTGGAGAGCAGCGCTTCGGGCGGGGCATCCAGTGTCTTGAGCGTCAACTCGACCAGTTCCCTCGTCTGGGTGTGGCCGGTGGCATAGAGCGCAAGGACGCGGGCCAGCGGGCCAACCTCCATCGGCTGGCCGTTCCAAAGGGCGCGATCGCGAGCACGTCAGGCAGATAGACCTGGTCGACAAAGGTCTGGATCTCGCGGATCGAGCTGTCAATGATCGCCAGGCGCTCGGCATTGAGGGCCGTGTCGCTATTGAGATCGATCGGCATCGGCACCCCGCCGACGACGAAGTTTGGATGCGGGTTCTTGCCACCGAAGATGGTGTGGATCCTGGTCGCGCGGGCCTGCCAGTCAAGCGCCTCGAGATAGTGTGCCACGGCCAGCAAGTTGAGCTCGGGCGGCAGTTTGTAGGCCGGGTGACCCCAGTAGGCATTGGCGAACAGCGAGAGCTGGCCGCTCTCGACGATCGTCTGGACCCGTCGCTGCACGTCGGCAAAGTAGGCGGGTGAGCTGTTGGCCCAGGGCGAGATCTGCTGCTGGAGGGTCGAGGTGGCTGCCGGATCGGCCTTGAGCGCATTGACGACATCGACCCAGTCAAGGGCGTGCAGGTGATAGAAGTGCATGCCGTGGTCGTGCACGTACTGCTGGGCGATCATCAAATTACGGATGAGGTTCGCCGCCGGGGGGATGCTGATACCGAGGGCATCCTCGACCGCGCGAACCGAGGCGATGGCGTGGACGGTCGTGCAGACGCCGCAGACGCGCTGGGCGAAGATCCAGGCTTCGCGCGGGTCACGCCCAATGAGGATGCGCTCGATGCCGCGGACCATGGTGCCCGACGAGTAGGCATCGCTGATCGTACCATTGGCGTCGAGTTCGACTTCGATGCGCAGATGCCCTTCGATGCGCGTGATCGGGTCAACGACAAGTCGTTTGGCCATAGCTCGTCTCTCTCTACGCGTCCACGAGGGCCTCAGCAACCATATGGGCGAGACCGAGGGGCTTCACCTCCGAGCCGAAATGCTTGAGTGATTCGCTGAACTGCAGCCGGCAGTTGGCGCAGGTCATCGCCACGCGGGTGGCGCCGATCTCCTCCATCTGGCGGAGTTTCAGCTCAAAGACCTTGTAGCGCAACGGGTCAGCCTCCTTGATCGCGATCACGCCGCCACCCCCGCCGCAGCAGATGCCTGCCTCACGATTGAGGGTCAGTTCCTTGAAGTCGTTGGGGGCCAGCAACGCGAGAATATCGCGGGGTTCCTGGAGGTGGCCGCCACGGCGCTGAATCTTGCAGGCATCGTGGAAGGTCAGCGTGCCCTGGCCGTCCCACGCGCCCCGTCTGACCGTGATCCGCCCGGCTTTGATCAGTTCGTCACTCACGGCCACAATGTGCGTGACCTCGCAGGGCACGTCGGTCAGATTGTGGGCCGACCAGCGCAGTAAGTCGTAGGCGTGGCCACACTCGGTCACGACCAGGCGCTTCACGCCGAGCTCGGTCGCGGCGGCGAAGAGGCGATCCATAAACCGTTTCGTCCGCGCGGGGTTGCCCTCAAAGACGCCGAAGTTGACCACCTCGCGCCCGGGTGTGCTGATCGTCCACCGTTCACCAGCGGCGTTGAGAATCTTCGCGATTGCGACGATATTTTCGGGGAACTTCATCAGTTCGATGCTGGTGAAGGCCACCAGTGTATCGGCGCCCGCGACATCGATGGGGATCGTGACCTCCCATTCATCAGCGATCCACTCGATCCGCTCGGCCCAGGCCTCGTCGCTAACCCCGAGCGGGCTGCCGATCTGCTCTTGCTTCTGGATGGCGGCCAGCAGGTCGGCGGGCACAACCCCGGCCGCGGCCATCGCCTCACGCACATCGTGGATGAGCGGGCCGAGCTGAATGCCCATCGGGCAGACGTGCGCGCACTTGTTGCAGAGGGTGCAGGCCTGATAGACGATCGTACTCCAGTGGGTGATGTCATCGTCGCTGATCGGCCTATCGAGGCCCAGGGCGAGGCGCAGCCTGCCACCCGGGGTGAACCGCTGCTGGTAGGCGCGGCGCAGCAGTTCGACTTTCCAGACGGGGGCGAACTCCGGGTTGCCGGTGGCCTCATAGAAGTGGCAGGCCGTGGCGCAGATTCCGCAGCGGGTGCATGCCTCCAGCTGGCTGGCCACCCAGGCGCCGGTGGTATGGACGAAGCTGCTGACCGCGGTGCGGGACTGGCGGTTGGGAGTTGCTGAGGTGGTCGAGGTGTCGGCGGTGCTCATACATGCCCCCTCATACCAATTACCTGTGAACATCCGGCATTGTCACCCCGAGCAGAGCGAGGGGTCTTGCGCGACCCGCTCAGATTCCTCGCTGCGC
>DAOUBZ010000250.1:0-6049 GCA_034432515.1 Chloroflexaceae bacterium
CGGCGCAGCCGCCACCACCACCAGACAAACACGAATTTGGGGTTTGCCCCAGGACACTGCAATAGCTCGTGGCGTCGCCGCTCGATCGACGCGCATATGCTACAATAGCACTACTTCCAGGCCACGCGATGCGGATTGAGGTGGAACGTGACCCAGAATGGCCATGCACGCCCGGTCGTGCTTGAGGCCCGCGGCATCACCAAGCGCTTCCCCGGGGTCGTCGCCAACGATAGGGTCTCGCTGACCCTCCACAAGGGGGAGGTGCTGGCGCTGCTCGGCGAAAACGGGGCCGGCAAGTCCACCCTGATGAACATCCTCTACGGCCTCTATCACCAGGACGAGGGCGAGATCTTCGTCAACGGTGAGCCGATCCGGGCGCGGAGCCCCCACGACTCGATCCAGCGCGGGATCGGTATGGTCCACCAGCACTTTCAGCTGGTGCCGGTGATGACCGTGGCTGAGAATGTGGTGCTGGGCAACGAGATCACGCGCGGCGGGGTCTGGCTCGACCGCCGGCAGGCAGCCGAGCGAATCCAGACGATCTCGCACCAGTACGGTCTGCCGGTCGATCCGAACGCCCTGGTGGCTGACCTCGATGTTGGTGCACAACAGCGGGTTGAGATCATCAAGGCGCTCTATCGGAACGCCGACATTCTCATCCTCGATGAGCCGACGGCGGTGCTCACTCCCCAGGAGGCCGACGAACTGGTGGGCGTGATGCGCACGCTGACCAGCCAGGGCAAGTCGCTGATCTTCATCACCCACAAGCTGCGCGAGGTGCTCGAGGTGGCCGACCGGATCGTCGTGCTGCGGGCGGGCCGCGTCGTCGGCGAAACGACACCCGCCGAGGCCAGCGAGGCCAGCCTCGCCGCCATGATGGTGGGCCGCAGCGTGCTGCTCCAGGTCGAAAAAGCCGAAGCACGCCCCGGACTCCCCATGCTCGAAGTGCGTGGCCTCCACGTGCGCGATGACCGGCAGCTTATGGCCGTGCACGACCTGGATCTCGAGGTTCGCGCCGGCGAGATCCTCGGGATCGCCGGTGTGCAGGGCAACGGGCAAACCGAACTGGTGCAGGCACTCACCGGGCTGCGCACCCCCGAGGCGGGCAGTATCAGCATTGTTGGCGTGGATGTGACTACCGCGACCCCGCGCCAGATCAGCGAACTGGGGGTCGCGCACATCCCTGAGGACCGCCAGCGCGATGGGATGGTGACCAGCTACCCAATCACCGACAACGCGGTGCTCGAACTGTACTACCTTGAACCGTTTGCCCAGGGCCTGGTGCGCAACGATGCGGCGATCCGGCGCCACGCCGAGCAACTGGTCGCGGCGTTCGACGTACGCACGCCGGCGGTGACGGTGCCGGCCAGTTCGCTCTCCGGCGGCAATCAGCAGAAGCTGATCGTCGCCCGTGAGTTCACCCGTGAGCTCAAACTGCTGATCGCCGCCCAGCCCACCCGTGGCATCGATGTCGGCTCGATCGAGTTCATTCACAACCAGATCGTCAAGAAGCGCGACGAGGGCGTGGCGGTTCTGCTGGTCTCGGCTGAGCTCGATGAGATCCTCTCGCTCGCCGACCGGATTGCGGTGATGTACCACGGCACGATCGTGGCCACGGTGAAAAATGGCGAGCTCAGCCGTGAGCAGCTTGGCCTGCTGATGGCCGGCGCCAGCCTCCAGGACACGAGCGCCAGTTCCACAACGCTGGCCCATCCGTAGCGCGCAGCGCGGGCAGCCGGGCTTGCCCTGGCCAGGCCTGGCGCCCGTGGGAGAGAGTATGGCCCAGGCTGCCGAAGAACGCACCCCCCCGCCCGGTCCGCCGGGGTTCCGCGAGTACTACGCCCGTTATGCCCCCTTCCTCGTCCCGGTCTTCGCCGTCTTTACCGCCCTGGTGGTCGGCGCGCTGATGATCGGTCTGACCGGCGGCGACTGGCTGGCGGCCTACATTGGCCTCTGGGAGGGCTCCTTCGGCACCCCGATCGCGATCGCCAATACGCTGGTGCGCGCCACGCCCTTCATCATCTGCGGCCTGGCCGTGGCTCTGGCCTTCAAGGCCGGCCTGTTCAATATTGGAGCCGAGGGCCAGCTCTATGCCGGCGCGGTCTGTGTGGTCGTGGTCGGAACGGTGTTGCAACTGCCGCCCGTGCTCCACATTCCCCTCGGGATCATCGCCGGCGCGCTGGGCGGGGCTGCCTGGGCGGCGATCGCCGGTTTCCTCAAGGCGCGAACCGGCGCCCACGAGGTGATCAATACGATTATGCTCAACTATATCGCCATCCGGCTCACCGAATGGCTGATCAAGAGCAAAACCCCGTATATCCTCGGTGATCCGGCGGATGCCAGCGGTTCGCGCACGCGCTTTATCGCCGAGTCGATGCACCTGCCCGGCATCCGCGTGACGGAGACGACCATCCTGCACCTGGGCATTCTGATCGCCGTGGTCCTGGTCTTCGTGGTCGACTGGTTCCTGCGCCGTACCACGACCGGCTTTGAGTTGCGGACGGCGGGCGCTAATCCGCGGGCGGCGCGCTACGCCGGCATGAGCGTGCCCACCTCGATCGTGCTGGCCATGGCGCTCGCCGGCGGGCTGGCCGGCATCGCGGGGGCCACCGAGGTGATGGGCGCGCGCTATGCGCTCAGCGCCGATTTCTTCTCCGGGCTGGGGTTCGACGCGATCGCGGTGGCCCTGCTCGCCCGCGCGAACCCGATCGGCATCCTCTTCTCGGGGCTGCTCTGGGGTGGCCTGCTGACCGGCGCGCGGCTTATGCAGGTGCGTGCCGGCCTGTCGATCGATGTGATCAAGATCGTCCAGGCGCTGATCATCATGTTCGTGGCGGCCGACCAGATCGTGCGTTTTATCTATCGCATCCCCCAGCGTCGCGCTGGTGAGGAGGCGATGATCTCGAAGGGCTGGGGCGGAGGGTAGGAGCGGCGCCCGCAGGGTGGGCCGGTGATGCGCAGTGGCGCGATGGGAACCGACCATGGACGGAACACGGGCCGAGCAACAACGGAAAGCGGCCGTCGAGGAGCGCATGGCCGACATCATTCTGCCGGGCCAGACCAACGGCTATGGTACGATGTTTGGCGGCGACGTGATGGCGATGATGGACAAGGCGGCGGGCATCGCGGCGATGCGCTTCTGCCGCCAGCCGGTGGTCTCCGCCTCAAGCGAACGGATCGACTTCCGCACGCCGATCGGTCAGGGCGAAATCATTGAGGCCTACTCGAAGGTGATCTTTGTGGGCCGCCGCTCGATGGTGGTACGGGTCCACATCTTTGCCGAAAACCCGCTCCACGGCGAGCGCCGCCTCTGCACCACCGGCTACTTCAGTATGGTCGTCATCCCTCACGATGGCGTGTCGCCCGGGCCGTTGCCCGAACTGCTGCTGCCCGATGACGAGGCACAGGCTGAGTATACCCTCGGCAGTGAGATCCATGCCAACATTGTCGCCCGACGCAAACCGTGAGACCGCGCTGGAGTAGCACAACCCCGATGATCGACCAGTCCCTCTTTCGTCAGGTGATGGGCCGCTTCGCCTCCGGCGTCACGGTGGTCACGACGGCCACCGGCACACGCCTGGCGGGGCTGACCGTCAGTTCGTTCGCCTCGCTCTCGCTCGAGCCGCCGCTGGTGCTAGTTTGTATCGACCGGCAGGCAGGCAGCCACGATGCGATCGCCGAGGCCGGCCAGTTTGCGGTCAATATTCTCAGCGAAGGCCAGGAGTACCTCTCGCGCCGCTTTGCCAGCGATGAGCCGAACAAGTTCACCGCGGGCACCTATCAACTCTCGTCACGGGGCCTCCCGCTGATCAACGGCGCCCTGGCCCAGATCGAGTGTACGCTGCACAGTGCGCTCCCCGGGGGCGACCACACGATCTACGTCGGCGCGGTCGTTGCTGCCCAGTGTACCAACCAGCGCCCCCTGCTCTACTACCGTTCGGGCTACCACACCCTCGGCGGTTAGCGGATGCTGGGGAGCAGTGTGGCCATGCGCGTACTGTGTGCCGCCCTCTGCCTGCTGGCCGCGCTCGTAGCAGGCTGTGGCTTCGACGAACCACGGCCGACCGCCGGCGCGCCCCTGCCCACCCTCATGCCCTCACCGACCGGCCCGCCGCCGGCCACCGCCAGTCCGCCGCCCGCCGATACGGGCTGGCAGGTGGCCGCACCAGGGGTCGAACAGCGCCGCCTGCGGGTGCCGGTTGCCGACCGCGAGACCAGCGTCAGTGTCGTCCGGCTCGATCCGCGCCAGGTGCGCTTCAGTGTCGGCTACGCGCCCGAGGCACCGCGTAGCCTCGCGGAGTGGACCCAGGCGAGCGGTGCACTGGCCGCGATCAATGGCGGCTTTTTCGACGAGGCAGGGCACAGCGTGGCGATGCTGGTTCACGACGGGCAGGTCACGGGCGCGAGCTACCGCGGCCAGGGTGGTATGTTCGCCGTCTCGCCGGCGGGAGCGGTCTCGCTGCGCAGCCTGGCCGATGTGCCATACGACCCGGGCGAACCGCTGGCCGAGGCGCTCCAGGGCTGGCCCATGCTGGTCAAACCGGAGGCCGGGGCCGTCTACGACCACGAAGATGGCGTTCGCGCGCGCCGCAGCGCGCTGGCCCTCGACCGGGCGGGGCGCGTGCTGTTCATCGCGGTCCCCTCGCCGGCCTTCACGCTGCGCGAGCTCGCCGTATGGCTGGCCAGTGCCGATTTGGAGGTGAGCGCCGCGGTCAATCTCGATGGCGGCTCCTCGACCGGGCTGATCGTGCAGAGTGAGCGCGCTCCCGAGCGCATCGAGCCTTTTGTGCCACTCCCGATCGTGCTGCTGGCCCTGCCCGGGCCGTGAGCCGGGGTGGTAGACCAGATGGAACTGGCGACACCGCGTGGTCCAGCGCACCTCCACGGCGCGCCACCGCCACACGGGCCGTTGTGGAGCTGTGGAGCTGTGGAACTGAGCCAATGCGCTGCCATTAAGAGCCTATCCGACAAACCGCCCCTTCGATACGCGCTGCGTGCTACCCCGGCCTGAGCCGGGACGAAGGCTCAGGATGCAGTTTTTCGGTGTCCTGAGTTATTCGGACAGGCACGAAGCAGCATTGGGATCAGAGGATCCGCTTGCCGAGGGCCGACAGCGCCAGTTCGACGGCAAGCTCGGCCGTGGCGTTGCGCTCGTCGAGGATGGGATTGACCTCGACCAGGTCGAGGCTGCGGATACCGCCGCTCAGCGCGAGTAGTTCCATCGCCAGGTGGGCCTCGCGTCGCGAGATACCACCGAAGACGGGGGTACCCACGCCGGGGGCCTCACGCGGGTCTACTACATCGAGGTCAAAGCTGATGTGGAAGCCTGCGCTACCGACGCTCACGCGCTGCACGGCCTCCTCGACCACCGCAGCCATACCGCGCCGGTCAACCTCGTGCATGGTGCAGACGTGGATGCCCGAGCCGCGCAGGGCCTCACGTTCGAGCGGGTCGAGGTCGCGCACGGCAATGAGTGCGACCCGCTCGGGGGGAACCGCGGGCGTCCGGCCGGCCAGGCCGGTCAACACGGGGTGGCCGTGCCCGGTGAGTGCGGCCAGCGCCATGCCGTGGATATTGCCGCTGGGGGTTGTCGCGGCCGTGTTGAAGTCCGCGTGGGCATCGATCCAGATCAGCCCCAGGCTGCGGCTACGGGCACTGCCGCTGACCGAGCCGATCGCCAGGCTGTGGTCGCCGCCGAGGACGAGCGGAAGCTGGCCAGCGGCGACCGTGGCGGCGACGCGATCGGCAAGCGTCGCACAGAGCTCGGCAATCGGCTCGAGGTAGCGCAGCTTCGCATCGGCGGGCGGGCTGGCGCTGGTCTCGAGCATTGGCACGGCGAGGTTGCCCAGGTCGTGCACCGTATGGCCCAGGGCCTCCAGGCGTGGGCGCAGGCCGGTGTAGCGCATCGCGCTAGGGCCCATATCGACGCCGCGGCGCCCGGCGCCCAGGTCGATCGGCACGCCGATGATCGCGATTGTGGTAGCCATGGAATGCGCTGTTGCGCCCTCACCCTCGTCCATTTCCCGCGCGCAGGCAATGGACGAGGGTG
>DAOUBZ010000251.1:0-21260 GCA_034432515.1 Chloroflexaceae bacterium
TTCTCGTTGGTTCTGGCGGCGTAGCCGCCCGAACCAACGAGAAAACCGCTTACTGGGCGGCGTAGCCGCCCTGGGCGGCGCGACTGCGTCCGTTGCCCCGGCGATTGTGGGTATGGTACAATCCAAGGCGTGACGACCAGTTCACGCTCGGATGTGCGCATGCGCGCGGCTTATGCTGCTTGAGCTCCAGATCAGCGACTTCGCCATTATCGATCGCCTGCACCTCCAGCTCAGCACGGGCTTCAACGTGCTGACCGGTGAGACGGGCGCCGGCAAGTCGATCATTATCGACGCCCTGGGCACGCTTCGCGGCGAGAAGACCGATGTCACCTTCGTGCGCGCCGGGCGCCCACGGGCCCGGATCGAGGGTGTCTTCAGCCTCGAGGATTGTCCGCAGGTGTTGCCCTTGCTCCAGGAGTATGGCCTGCTCGATGACGACGAAACTCAGGTGATCCTGACCCGTGAGATCAGCGCCGAATCGGGGCGCAGCGTGGCCCGGGTCAACGGGCGCGCGGTGAGCACGGGTGTGCTGCGCGAGATCGGCGGGCGCCTGATCGACATCCACGGCCAGCACGAGGGGCTTTCGCTCTTCAACACCCGTACCCACCTGGAATTGCTCGACCGCTTCGGCGAGTTGCTCCCCTTGCGTGAGCGTGTCGCCGATGCCGTCGGGCGCCTGCGCGCCGTGCGCGAGGAACTGGCCGAGCTGCGGCGCAACGAGGCCCACCGCCAGCAGCGCATCGAAGAACTGCGCTTCCTGCTCGAGGATGTCCACGCCGCGGGCCTACGCCCGGGCGAGGAGGAGGAACTGGCCCGCGAGCGGGCCGTCGTCCAGAACGTCGCCCGGATCACGAGTCTGGCCAGCGATGCCTATGCGGCGCTCTACGCGGGCCGCGAGGGCGGGCGCGCCGCCGTGACCCCGGTGGTCGAGGCGATGGCGCGCATCGCCGCCAACCTTGAGGAACTGGCTCGCCTCGACCCGGCAGTGGCCGCTATGGCCGCGAGCGCCAGCGAACTGCACTATCAGCTGGACGATCTTGCCGCGGCCCTGCGCAGCTATCGCCTGAGCCTCGATGTTGATCCTGGCCGGCTTGAGGCGATCGAGGACCGCCTGACCGTGCTGCGCGACCTGCAGCGCAAGTACGGCGGCGATGTGGCCCAGTTGCTCGCCCGCGCCGCCAGCGCTGAGGCCGAGATCGAGAAGCTCACCCACAGCTCCGAGCATATCGCCGCCCTCGCGCAGCATGAGGCGAGTGCGCTCGCCGCCCTCGGCGAGCTTGCCGGCGAGTTGTCACGCCAGCGTCGCAGGGTGGGCGACGAACTGGCCCGCCAGATCGAGCAGGCGATGGGTGACCTGGCTATGCCCAATGTGCGCTTCGCGGTGAACATGGCCCACGAGGATGACCCCGCGGGGGTCCCGCTCGGCGATCGCCGGCTCGTCTGCGATCGGACGGGCCTGGACCGGGTCGAGTTTCTGATCGCGCCCAACCCCGGCGAGCCGCTCAAGCCCCTGGCCCGGATCGCCTCGGGCGGCGAGAGCGCCCGCCTCCTGCTGGCCCTGAAGTCGATTCTCTCGCGCGTCGACGAGGTCGCCACGCTGATCTTCGATGAGATTGACGTGGGGGTGGGTGGCCGCGCCGGACACGTGGTCGGGCAGCGGCTCTGGGCGATCACGACCAACCACCAGGTGGTCTGTATCACCCATCTGCCCCAGGTCGCTGCCTTCGCCGATGCCCACTACCATATCAGCAAGGAGTTCGACGCCGAGCGGACCCGCACCAGCGTGCGCCGCCTCGACGACCGCCAGCGCATCGACGAACTCGCCGCCATGCTCGACGGCACCCCGAGTGAGCATAGCCGGGCCAATGCCCGTGAGATCATCGAGCGCGCCACCACCTGGAAGCGCCGCCAGGGCGGGGACAGCGAGCCAGGCGGCAAGCCGGCTGCGGTCCCCTGTGCCGTCAATGATGCAACGTGAAACTGCGATCGGGCGCTGGAGTGCGCGCGTGACTGAGGCCTGCTGGCTGCTCGCGCTCACCATGGTGCCGATCTTCTTCAATCTCTACTCGGCTCGCCACTTCGAACCGGACAAAGCCGTCACCCTGCGCTCGCTTGCCCTGATCGCCCTGGCGGCCGTCGTCGTGCGCTGGATCGATGCGCGCCTGGCGCGCGGCAATCGCCCGGCCGGCGAGGGCGCCCCGCCGGCAGTCGGGCCGCCTTTCTGGCGCCGCTTCGCCGCGATCCCGCTGGCGATACCCGTGCTGCTCTATGCCCTGGTCTACCTTTTCGCTACGCTGCTCTCGGTCGTGCCCGCCACCAGCTTCTGGGGCTCGTATCAGCGGTTGCAGGGCACCTACACCAACCTGTCCTACATCATGCTCTTCGTGGCGATCGTGGCCACGCTGCGCCGCCGCGAGCAGCTGGAGCGGATCGTTACCTTGAGCCTGGCGGCAGGGCTTGCCGTGGCCGGCTATGGGGTGCTCCAACACTTCGGGCGTGACCCGCTGCCGTGGCGCGGCGACGTAATCACCCGTGTGGCCTCGACCATGGGCAACTCGATCTTCGTCGCGGCCTATATGATCATGCTCGTGCCGCTGGCCCTCTACCGGGTTGTCACCGGGCTCAGCGCTGCCCGTGCCGCCCCCACCAGCGCCAATGCCCGTGTCGAGTGGGGTTGGGCGCTCACCCGTTTGCTGCTCCTGGGGGCCGGCCTGGCGTTGCTGCTGGCGATGATCAAGTTTGGCGCCGCCGTCCGCACGATCGACTTTCGGTACTGGTGGGTGCTCCCCGGGGCGGTGGTCTGCGCGACGGCGCTCTGGTGGTTGCTGACGATCGGCATCGAACGCGCCGGCAGGCCGCTGCCCCGCTGGCCGGGCGCGCTTATGCTCGGCTATCTGCTTGCCTTCGGGGTGCAGTTCGCCGCCACCGCGGGCGCCGGCGTCCAGGTGCTCGCTGGCGTCGCGCTCGCGCCACGGGCCGTCGACTGGTGGTTCTGGCTGTTCATCGCGCTGGCCCTCGCGACGGTGGGCTACGCGCTGGCCCTGACCTTGCCACGCCTGGCCGGGTCACCCTCGCGGCTTGGCCAGCGTCTGAACGCGGCCGGCGCGGCCGGAGTGACGCTGCTGCTCCTGGCGGCGATCTTTTTCACTCAGAGCCGCGGGCCCTGGCTGGGGCTCGGCGCCGGGCTGTTCGTCTTCTGCTCGCTGCTGCTCTGGCAGGCGCTGCGCCAGGCGCGGGCCGCCGGTCAGACGTCGCAGGTCGCGCGGCTGCGCGCACTGCTGATCGGCTGGGTGGCACTGGCCGTGACGGCTGCCGCCTTTCTGCTGGTCTTTAACCTCGCGGATGCGCCCGTCTTCGAGCGTCTGCGCGCGGTACCCTACCTCGGGAGGATGGGCCGGCTGCTCGAGGTGAATAGCGGGACGGGCCTGGTGCGCCGGCTGATCTGGGTTGGCGACGAGCACGCCGGCGGCGCAGCAGCGCTGATCACCAGTGATCCGCTGCGCGCGGTGGTGGGCTGGGGGCCGGAGAGCATGTTCGTGGCCTTCAACCCGTTCTACCCGCCCAGCCTGGCCAATATCGAGGCGCGGGGCGCCTCGCCCGATCGCTCGCACCAGGCCCTGCTCGACGAACTGGCCACCAGGGGGGTGCTTGGCCTGGCGAGCTACCTCTTCCTGGTGACAAGCGCGGTTGTGCTGAGCTGGCGCCTGATCCGCCGCAGCGAGCCCTGGCACTGGCAGGTCTTCTTCATCGCCTGCCTGAGTGTGATCAGCGCCAACTTTGTTGAAGGGCTCACCGGCATCCCGATTGTCTCGACCCTGACGATGTTCTGGGTCACGCTGGCGATGCTGGTGACGGGTGGGGCGCTGGCTGGACACTACCAGCTCGCGCTGGCCCCGGCGCCCGCTCCTGCTGAAGCGCCCGCCCCACCTACCCCTACCGCCCCGCGCAGCCCCGCCGGCGGCAAGCGTCGCCAGCCAGCGCCCCGTGGTGCCGTTGCGCGCCCACCGGCCCCTGGTACGTCAACCAACGCCGGAACCCTGCTGGCCCTCGGGCTGGTGGCGGCGATCGCCCTCGGCGCGGTCTGGCGCTTCAACCTGAGCCCGATCGTCGCCGACATGCACTTCCAGCAGGGCCAGGGCATCGATAACGGCGCGCTTGACCTGAACCAGCTGGTGCAGGCCCTCGACGAGTATCTGCAGACGGTGCGCGGCAATCCCCGTGAAGACTTCTACTACCTGAACCTGGGCCGTGTGCTGATGTCGCTGGCCGATAGCCTGCGCGCTGCCGGTGTGCCGCCTGGTACTGCCAACCCCGAGGTTGCCGTCGACGACCTGCTGCGCCTCCGTGATCGCGAGGCGATCGTCGGCTTCGTCCGGCGCACCACACCCATGGCGGTGATGAGCTACGCCGAGGCGGTGCTGCTCCACGCCCATAGCCTCAATCCGCGCAACAAGGACCACTACGCCAACCTCGGGCGCCTCAACACCTACTGGTATAGCTGGAGCGGCGACCCCGCGCGGTTGCGCACCGCGCTCGATTGGTACGAGCGGGTGACGCCGATTGCTCCGCAGGATGTGACCCTGCTCAACGAGCGCGCCGGAGTGACCGTGCAGATGGGCGACTACTATGCCGCTCACGGCGATCCGGCCCAGGCGCGCCAGTTCTACGACCAGGCACGCGACGTGCTGCAGCATTCTGCGACGCTCGACCCGCGTTATGCCGACACCTATCTGCGCCTCGGCGACCTGACGCGGGTGCAGGATGGCGACCCGGACGCTGCCGTGGCGAACTATGTGCAGGCGATCGAGCGCTCGGGGGCCCTGGTGGCCAACTCGATCGAGCGGATCGCCGACGGTCTGGCCGACCGGCCCGATCTGATTGTGCAGCTCCGCGACGCTTATGAGCGCCACGCAGCGACCCAGGAGCAACGGCTGGCCGCCGCCGAGGCCCGGCGAGCCCCGGAGGCAGATCTGGCCGCCCTGCGGCAGCAGGTGGCGCTCCTGCATAGCGTCGTTGGTCTGCTGTCGGTGCGTGCCGGCAATGTCGGGGCGGCGCTGGAGCCTTACCGGCGCGCGGTTGAGCTGGAGCCCACGCGCGCGAACTACAGCCGCAACTATGCGATCGTGCTGAGCGATACGCGCCAGTACGACGCGGCGCTCGCCGAGGCGCGCCGGAGCATCAGCGTGCTGCGGGGCCAGCCCGGCGCCGAGGCGGAGCTCGCCACGACCCAGCAGTTGATCGCGCTCATCGAGGAGGCGCGGCAGGGAAGGTAGCCCACTGAACAGATGATCCAAATCGCGCTGATCGCGCTTGTCGCGCTCACCTTCTCGATCCTCGCCACGCCGCTGTTGCGCCGGGCCGCGCTACGGGTGGGCGTAGTCGCAGTGCCACGCTCGCGCGATCTGCACGTGGCGCCGGTGCCGCTGCTGGGCGGCGCCGCGATCTATGGCGGCTTTGTGGCCGCGCTGCTGCTCTTCGGCGATCGCTTCTACATCCGTGAACTGGTGGCCATCCTGCTTGGCGCCACGCTGATCTCGCTCTTCGGGCTCGCCGACGACCGCTGGGGGCTCGGCGCGCTGGCCAAGCTGGGCGGGCAGGTGCTCGCCGGGGCGGTGCTGGTGCTCGGCGGCACCCAGGTGCAACTCGCTGCCCAGCCCTGGCTCAACTGGACGCTGACGATCATCTGGGTCGTGGGCATCACCAACGCACTCAACTTCCTCGACAATATGGACGGGCTCTCGGGCGGGGTCGCCACGATTGCGGCCGCCTTCTTCCTGCTGCTTGCCGCGATGAATACGCCGCGCCAGGTGCTGGTGGGGGCGATGGCTGCCGCGTTGATCGGGGCCTGTGTCGGCTTCCTGCGCTACAACCTCAACCCGGCGACGATCTTTATGGGCGACACAGGCAGCCTCTTTCTCGGCTTCGTCCTCGCGGCGCTGGCGATCAAGCTGCGCTTCATGGCCAATACGCCGCTCGTCACCTGGATGGTGCCCGTCTGCGTGCTGGCCCTGCCGATCTTTGACACCGCCCTGGTGATAGTAAGCCGGCTCCGCCGCGGGATGAATCCCTTCACGACCGCGGGCAAGGACCACCTGTCGCACCGCCTGCATGCTCTAGGGATGACGAGGCGTGAGGCGGTGCTCACCTGCTACCTGCTTGCCGGAGCCTGCGGCCTGGTCGGCGTCTATCTTACGCAGGCTCGCCCACTCGAGGCCTACGTGGTGGCGGGTACGCTGGCTGCCACTGGTGTCGTTGCGATCGCCTGGCTGGAGCAGGTCTGCCCATCGGGGACGCCGCGGCAGGTTGGTGCCTCGCGTTACTGATTGGCCCAGAGCCCTGGCTCATCAACGTTCTGCTTCGTCACCGATGTGGTCGAGAGGAAGAGTTGCGGCCCGACGGGGCTCAGCTTGATGGTTGCGGGTGACCAGAGCGCGCCTTCTTTCACCACCTCGCCCTCAGCGATGGCCTCACCCTGCAACTCGCGAGCGATCCACTCTACGACGATGCCGAAGTCAGGGATCGGCTGGTTGGAGACCTGGTCGGCGAAGCCGTCCTTGATCGCCTGGACACCGAGCGGGCTGCCATCGACGCCGGCCAGGAAGATGTGCCCCTCCGTGCCGTGTGGCTTCAGGCGGCCCAGTTCATCGAGCGCATTCATCACTGCCTCAAAGTAGACAGCGTCCGAGTGGACGTAGATGCCGTCCAGTTCCGGGGTCGTCGCCAGGGTCTCTTTGACGATCGCCGCGCCTTTTGCCCCGTCCCAATCGCCTACCACCGTGATCAGCTTGATTGCGGGGTATGCGGCCAGTACATCCTGGAAGCCGGCGCCCCGCAGCTGGGCTACGTTGGTTGCCATGTTGCCAGTAATCTCCAGCAGGGTACCCTGCGGAGCGCCGTAGCGCTCGGTCAGCAAGGCGACCATCGCCTCGGCTGACTGTTTGCCGGCCAGGTAGTTGTCGGAGAGCACTGTCATGTTGATCGCGCAGCCTTCGGGCGAGCGATCGATCGTGTAGAAGGGTACGCCGGCCGCCCTGGCCCGGCTGACGGCGTCGCAGATCGCGCTACTGTCGTCGGGCACGGCCACGATGGCGTTCACTCCGAGGGCGAGGAAGTTCTCGATCTGACTGATCTGCTTGGCGACATCACCGCCCGAGGTCGTTGTCACCAGCTGCCAGCCTCGTTCGCGGGCGTGGCGCTCGAGGCTCTGCTGGATGTCAAACTGGGCGCCTACCAGGCCAGGCGCTGAATAGCCGATGATGACGGTGTCGGGGGCAACCGCCGGGGGGGGCGCGGAGGTGGTGGTGGTGCTACAGGCAGCGAGGGCGAACAGAGCCAGGATCGGCAGGACGAGGGTGCGGATGAGCGTGTTCATTGTGGTGATCCTTTGCGCTGTAGGCTGGACGATGCTGTGGCGGTGTATTCGATACCGCACTGGAGGGTGCTGAAGGTGACGATCGTAGCGAGGTCGATCCCGAGGCCGACCATGGTCTGGGCCACTTCGGGCCGGATTCCGACAAGCAGCGCCTGAGCTCCGAGCAAGTTGGCGGACCGGATGATCCCCACCAGGCCCCGCGCCACCTGGGTGTCGATCAGAGGTACGCCGGTTACATCGAGGATGAGATGCGCGGCGTGCCAGCGATCGATGGCTTGCAGCGCGCGTTCCTGGGCCTCGACGATCCGCCCGCTATCCAGCGCGCCGACGAGCGGCATCACGAGCACACGATCGCTGACTGGCAGAATGGGCACGCTCATTTCGCGGATGGCCACGCGCTGTGCCTCGATGGTCGCAAGTTGTTCAAGCACATGGGCGCGGGCGAGTTCAGCTTCGTGCCGTGCGGCCTCGGCGGCAGCAAACTGCGCTTCCAGCTCGGCAGTGCGTTGCTGGATGGTGCCGGCCATGAGATCGAAGGTTCGGCCAAGCACACCGAGCTCGTCGGCGCCGGTGAGGCGGGTGCGAGCGGCCAGATCGCCAGTGGCCAGCCGGTTGGCCACGCCGGTCAGATTGACGATAGGCCGCATCAGGCCGCCTGGGAGGAGCACGCACCAGGCGAGGGCCAGGATCACGGCGATGGTGCCGGTGAGCCCGAGCCCGAGGTTGACCAGGCGAACGGTGGTGTCAAGGGTGCTGGCCGTTGCGCTAGCCTTGGCGGCCTTGCGAGCCGCGAAGCCCACCGAAAGATCGCCAAGGGTCTCGATATTCTGCTGGTAGGTGGAGAATTGGATATCGGCCTGGCGCGGGGTGTTGATGACGCCCGTCTCCACCGCGGCGACGACCGAGCGAAAGCCCTCGCCATACAGGTCAAAGGCAGCCTGCCAGAGGCGTGCCTGGCGCCGGTCGGGCTCTTCGCGAGCAGCCGCGGCAAAGGCGGCAATCGCCTGCTCCAGCCTGCCGGCAGCCTGCTCCCAGGCCTGGAGGTACGTGGCGCGCTCGTCGGGGCGATCAACGTGCAGAAAATAGCTCTGGTCATAACGGCGCGCGGCCTGCGCTTTGATCGCCACGTCACTGGCCAGGCGGCTGAGCATGCCGTCGACCGCAACAGCCTCGTGGGCAGCGGCCCTGATACTGCGGACTGCCAGCAGCGCGGCGACCGCGAGCACGATCACCAGGAGCGCAAGCACGCCAAGGGCAAACCAGAGCCGCTGACGCAAACCGAGCTGGAAGCGTATGCCGGGCAGGATGTGGCTGGTCACGGTAACCTCTGGACGCTGGCGTCGTACGCGGTTACGCTTTAGGGGATAGTATGGTCCGGGGGCATTACGTACCCATAACCACACCGCTCCCTCAGGGGAGCGGTGTGGCGGGGTATGGGGGTGGGATGTCAGCGTCGCTGGGATGGATGACTACGCGCGGGACTCCATCGCTACCGCCCAGGCTTCGTAGAGCTCGTCCTTGGTCTTGAGCCCGGGACGCGGCAGGGCGTGGTTGACGACGTAGGTAGCGCCGGTGTGGCGGTTCTCCCACATGGCCTGGTGGGCCTCGGCGAGATCCTTCCACTCGATGAAGACCGGCTCGGTGATCGAGAGCAGTCCGGCGCTGATCTCATCGAGCAGGCGCAGGATCTCGAAGGCGTTCGAGAGGTGGGTGCCCCAGATGTTGGCGGTGGGCATGTAGACCCGGCGCTGGCGCATCCAGATCTGGGGAGCGAAGAAGGAGTAGCGGCGCCCGCCCAACTCTTCGAAGTAGATGATCCGTCCCACAAAGGGCTTGACCAGCATGGCGCTGACGTTCAGCGTATCGTGGCCGGCCCGCTCGACGATCATGTCGGGGTAGCCGCGGGGGTTGTCGGCACTGGCGAGGAAGACGCCCACGGCGCTGCCCAGGGGCTTGAAGGTCAGGTCGTTGAAGCGACGGATGGCCTCCTTGAGCCCCTCAGGGTCGGTCTTGGAGTCGGGCAGGTTGGGCATGGTGCGCGGCCAGTCGAAGTCATCGCCGAAGCGGCGATGCAGTTCCTCGATGCTGACCACGCCGCGCAGGGCCGCGCCGAAGCCGAGGCTGAGCACGAACTCGCGCTGGGCGTCGGTGTAGGTGACGACCACGATGCGTGAGCCGAGGGAGCGGGCGGCCTCGACCGCCTCAAGCCCGGCCTCGTCGACCAGGGCGCCATCACCCTCGACGCCGTAGTAGATCAGCACGGCCTGGCCAGCGCGCAGGCCGGCGCGGCGCATCATCTCCTCGGGGCTGGCGTGGCCAGGCTTGCCAAGGAAGGTGAAGTGGTAGCCCGAGCTGGCGCCATAGAAGGTGATTGTCGGGATGTGGCCGTCGCGGGGCTCGCCAAGCAGCTGGAAGCTACGCGGGAAGGCCTGTTCGCCGGCGTGGGAGATGGCGTAGTCGGCCAGGTGATGGTTGTTCTGGGCGCGGAACATGTCGATCAGTGGCTCGCCGGCCTTCTCCCAGGCCGCCCACTGGGCCGGATCCTCGGGGATGCGGGTGAAGATGTTGGCAATCGACGGATCCTTGCGGTTGACCGCGCCCTTGCCGCCGGCTTCGATCAGCGTCTTCGCGCGGGCCTCGCTCGAGACCATGCCGATCACGCGCAGGCCGTTGCGCGCCGCCGAGCGGGCGGCGTCGAGGCCGGTACCGGTCGCAGCACCCTCGATGAAGATGCTCTTGCCGGCCTTGATCGCCAGGGTGGTGAAGAGCGCGCGGTAGGCGGTGCCCAGGTTGAGCATGAAGCTCCCTGCGGCCTCCAGCGACATATCGGGCGCCAGGGGCAGACACTGCGGGCCCTGGGCCAGCATGAACTGCTGGTGCGAGCCATCGGGGGTGTTGTAGCCCTGGATGACGAAGTCAGCGGCCATCGGGTCGAGGCCGGTCATCGGCGAGAGCAGGTTGTTCTGACCAGAGTAGATCGCCACCACGTCGCCGACCTTGAGCCGCCCCTCCTTGCGCACCTCTTCGCCGAGCGCGGCCACGAGGGCCACGCCGCCCGAGCCGGTGATGTGCCAGTCGCGGTCGTGCTCATCGAAGAGCGAGACGGGGATGCCGGTGATCGCCCAGATGTCGTTGAAGTTCACCTCGCTGGCCAGGATGTAGAGCAGGGCCTGGTTGGGGGCGGGATGCTCAACCGGGATGATCACCTGGCGCTCGGCATCCTTCGGATCGCCCATCACGCCAGCGCCAGTCTCGGGGTCGCGGATGACGCCCTGGGCGTACTGCCAGGTGGGGATGGGCGTCACGCCGGGGAAGAAGGGCGAGCCGATGGGCAGGAGCTGGCCGGTTTCGAGATACATCTTCTCCTGCTCGCTGGTGACGAGCGTGCGGCGGGTGGGCAGCGGCGCCGCGCGCTTGTCCATGAAGTCCTGGATGCCCTTCTTGCCGCCCTCGGGATCGACCACCGCCTCGGCGAAGAGCCGCGCCTCGCGGGCCAGGCCCTGCTCGAAGCCGTGCTCAAAGCCATAGCGGATGGCCTCGAGCGCGCGCTCGACCGCTTTGGTGCGCCCGGCGGTCGCGGACTGGGCGAGGATGCGCTTGATGCGCGGGTTCTGGATGATCGCGTTCAGCTCATCCTTGACGAACTCGGGCTGGGGCGCCTCCCAGGCCTGATTGGCCGCCTTGCGGCGCTCGTAGGCCTGTTTGAGCGTGCCGCCGCTGGTGACGTACTCACGGGTCAGGGCGGTAGCGATGCTCAGCGCGTCCTGGGCGCCGGTGGCGAGGATGTCGATCAGGCCGATCTCGGCGGCCTCATCGGAGGTGATCGTGCGTCCGCCGAGGATCAGTTCGAGCGCGCGCAGCGTCCCGGTGCCATTGTTACGCTTGTAGAGCAGGCGCGGCAGGCGCTGGGTACCGCCGTAGCCGGGCAGCAGGCGCAGATTGATCTCGGGCTGGCCAAACTCGGAGTGCTGGTCAGCCACGCGGAAGTGGCAGGCCAGGGCGAACTCGAGGCCACCACCGAGGGCCACACCGTTGATCGCGGCGATGCAGGGCTTGTCCATGCGCTCGATCTTGCGGAAGGCCAGGTGGGCGTTGTTGGGCAGCGCGATCGCATCCTCGACGGTGTGAATGTCTTCGAGCAGCTGGCGGATGTCGGCGCCGGCGACGAAGCTCTTCGTACCCTGGCCGGTGAAGATCACCGCGGCCACGTCCTGGCGGCGAGCCAGGTGGTCAACGATCGTGTTCAACTCGTCAAGGGCCCGCTCGTTGAGCGCATTGACCGGTGGGTTGGTGACGGTGACGATCGCGAGGCGCTGGGTGGCGCTGAGCCGGTGGTACTCGATGCGGAAGTAGCGGTAGCGCTCGAAGATCTGCTGCTCGTCGGCCAGTTGCTGCTTGTGCTTCCACTCGGCGATCTTCTCGCGGATCTCGTCCAGCGACTCGGGGTTGCGCAGGGTCGTCGTATCACCGAGCGGCTCATCGAGCATCAGGTTGCGCAGGAAGCGGCGCATATACTTGCCGCTGCGCGTCTCGGGGAAGGCCGAGACCTCAATGTAGTCCTCGGGGACGGCGACGACGCCCTTCTCGTTGCGCACCAGGTCATCGAGCCGCTTGCGATCGATGCTGGTCAGGCGCTGGCCCGGGGCGGCGAGCACGAAGGCCACCGGGGTAAGGCCCTTCTCGCGATGGGGCGCGCCAACCACGATGCAGTTGCCAACCGGCGAGTCGGGGGTGATCTGCTTGTCGCGCAGGATCGCGCCCTCGATCTCCTCGGTGCCCATGCGGTGCCCCGAGACGTTGATCACGTCATCGGAGCGACCGTGCAGGGTAAAGGAGCCGTCGCTGTACTTCATGGCGAAGTCGCCCTGCACATAGGCCCACTCGCCATTTGGCCCGCGCTTCCAGTAGGTCTTCTCGAAGCGCTCCGCATCACCGTGCCAGTCGTGCAGGTTGCGCTCACCGCGCAGCACAGCCTCGAAGCCGGCCACATCACCCCAGATCGTGCGCGTCAGGTAGGGGTAGGACGCCGTAATGACGATCTCGCCCTTCTCCTCAAGCTCAGCCGGGCGGTAGACCGGCTCACCGCCCGCCGGCCCGGGCTCCGCAACCCAGACATCGCCGGCGACCCAGGGCAGCGGGTAGGTATGGGCATCGGGGCGCAGCGGATAGTCGTCGTTGCCGTAGAAGTGGGTCCAGACGATGCCGCCATGCTCGGTGGCCCAGTACGAGTTGATGTACTGGGGCGACATCACCTCCATGCCGAACTGCTGCACCGCGGGTGAGACCGGCTCGGCGCAGAAGGTGCAGACGCGCAGCGTGCTCATATCGTACTGCTGCACGTCGGCCACATTCTGCGGGTTGGTCATCACCGACTTGAGGAAGGTCACCCCGGCCTTAAAGACCTGGACCTTGTTGCGCTCGATAATGCTGGCGAAGCGTCCGGCGCTGGGGAAGACGGGCGAGCCTTCGATCAGGATGCCGGTGCAGCGGCTGGCCATAGTGGCGGTGAGCATATAGCTCTGGCCGGTGATCCAGCCCGGATCAGCCACGACAAAGACCGTATCGCCGGGATCAGCATCGAAGCTGACCTTCATGGTGTGAACCAGGCCGGCCACATAGCCACCGTGGACGTGCACGACACCCTTGGGCTTGCCGGTGCTGCCGCTGGTGTAGATGATGAACATCGGGTACTCAGCGTCGAGCGGCGTGCAGGGGGCCAGGCTGGACAGGATGGGGTAGAGCTGCTCGACCGGCAGGGCCAGCAGATCGGCCTCACTTGTCACATTGAGGCCCCTGGCGCGCGCGGCGGCGAGCAGTTGCGCGCCGGCCTGCGCGGTCAGTTCGTGGCTCCAGCGGTCGCGCTCGGGGCGCCAGAGGATATCCTGGCCAGTGTGCTTGACGACAACCACCGCATCGACGCGCGAGGGTGAAGCGACCAGCGCCCGGGCCACGGCAGTGCGGATCTGGGACTGGGCGGCGACATCGAGGTCGCTCATCTCCTGGAGCGCCTTGCCGACGCCGCGCATCACGTCCGAGCGCTCAACGGTGATATCCTCGGCGATCGTCTCCTTGACCGCGGCGAGGATCTGTGCGGCGTGCTCGGCGCCAACTCGCTGGCTGGTCAGCGTTTGCTCGACGATCGCCACCGTCGTCTCGACGGGGAGGAACTTGTCGAGCGCCTGGTCGGTATAGACTTCCTTGTAGGGGACGATCTGGGCATTGCGGTAGGCGCCATCGGAGGTGATCACGATGCGCGCGCCCGCGTTGTGGATGCGATCGCTGAGCGTCTTGTCGGAGAAGCCGCCGAAGACCGGGGTGTAGATGATGCCCAGGCGCTTGGCGGCCTCAGTGTAGTAGATCTGGTCGAGGATGTTGGGCATGTTGAGGGCGATGCGATCGCCCTGCTTGAGCCCCAGCCCCGTGAGCACCAGTGCGGCTTTGACGACCTCGACCAGCAGCTGCTTGCGGGTGATCTTCTCCTCCGTCACCGGGCCGCCGCGCCCGCCGTTGAGCGAGCTGTCCCAGCGGTCACCCTCGAAGACGTAGGCGATCTCGTCACCGTAGCCGGTGAGGACGTGGCGGTCAACTTCGTTGAAGCAGGCGTTGGTCAGACCGCCCTCAAACCAGCGATAGAAGGGCGGGGTATCGTCGCTGAAGGTCTTGGCCCAGGGCTGGTGGTCGGCGCCGTAGCTCACCGCGACCGGCGCGCCGGTCGCGGCGTCGAGGCCGGTCCAGTGGTCGGCGGCTTCGTCCCAGGTGATCCAGGCCTTGAGCGACGAGTCGTACCAGTGGATCGCGCCACGGGCGATCGGAGCGAAGAACGCGCCAGGATCCGCCAGGAAAGCACGGCGTTGGGCCTCCCAGTCTGCACGCGTGCGGATAGGGTTGTTGCGCGGCGCGCGGGGTGGGGCGAGGTGCGCGGCCTCGATCATTGTTCAGCCTCCACTTTCAATGCTACCTACTACCTACCTGGTGCCGCGCACCCACCGTCAGGGTTGCCTACGGCACTGCTAGCTCTGCTCCGGTTGTGACGCGATGAACAAAGGGACTATTACGTAGCGTACCGGGTATGACGCACGACGTCAAGGGTGAGACGGGGAGGAGGCGCCTACCCATTCTGATGGGGGGAATAACTCACGTTTCGATCGCCTGTGTATGGGTGGTGGTGCGATACGCAACGAAGCCGCGGGCACGGTAGTTGGCCAGGGCATGCGGGCCATCGAGACTGCAGGTGTGGACCCACACCCGGCTGGCGCCCTCCTCGTAGGCGCGTTGCACACCGAGCGAGAGCAGGTGTTTGCCGAAGCCGCGCCCGTGAAAGGGCGGGAACAGGCCGAAGTAGGCCACCTCGGTGCCTGGCTCGGCTGCCTCGCGCTCCAACTCGACATAACCAATCGGAGTGCCGTGCAGATAGAGGACCAGGAGCGTGACGCTCGGGCGCGCGAGGTGGGCATGGAGCCGGTCGTCGCTCCAGCTAAGCCGGTCGGTCCAGTGGTAGTCACGGCCGGCGGTGCCGTAGAGGAAGCGGTAGAAGGCGGGCAGCGGCTCACGGGCCTCGATCAGTTGGAGCGCAGGCGCCGGGCTGAACGCGGGGCGAAAATGGGCGCGGCTGGGCAACTCCAGGTAGGTGGTGGTGACGGTCACGATCGGCATATACGGGCTTCTTTGTAACAGCTGACGCCGCTGGTGGCGCCGCAGGTGAGTTGTCCGTATACTATGCCACAATTGAGCCCGAGCGAATCTGGAGGTCCGCTATGCCACAACTGCTCCCGGCAACGCTCCGTGCGGCGTGGCGCGCCCGCGGTGAAGCCCTGGTGATCACAGCTCTGGCCCTGGTGGGGCTGAGCCTGCCGCCGCTCCTGCTGCTCGAGTTGCTCACGCCACGCCAGGCCGCCCGTGTCGCGGTGGTGCTGGCCTGGGCGGCGGTGAGCCTGCTGCTGTTGCGCCTGCCTGCCCTGCTGCGCTCGGCGCGGCGCCGCGTCGCGCTGCTCGCGCTGCTCGTCGTGGGCGCGCTGGCCGGCGCTGGCCTGGCTCTGACCCCGGCTGCCCAGGCCCAGGGTGGGCTGAGCTTCCGCGCCGCGCCGCGTATCTCGCAGGGCGCGTTCAGCCAGATCCTGGCCAACGCCGGTTCGCCGGCCGCGCCCCACGCGGATGAGCTCTATGCGATCATTGTGGCCTATGGCCTCGACCCGGCGGTGGCCCTGGCCTTCTTCCAGCATGAGTCCCAGTACTGCACCACCGGCGCCTGCGCGCGCGGCGATCTGCAGAACTGGGGCATGCTGCGCCGGGCCATCCGACCGGGGCGCAGTGTCGGCACGGCCCAGGGCTTCGCGCGCTATGGCAGCTGGCAAGACGGGGTGCGCGACTGGTGTGAGCTCATCCTCGGCTACATCAATCGCGGCATGGACACGGTGGAGAAGGCCGTCCCGGTCTATGCGCCGCAGTCCGACGGCAATGTGCCGGCGGCCTACATCGGGGCGATTCGGCGCCAGGTGACGGCCTGGGCCGGGCGCGCGGTGGGCGAGCCGGCGCTGCGCGCCTATGCCGGCTCGCTTGACCAGGCGCTGATCGCCGAGACCTTCCTGGCGGCGAAGGTGGAGTTCCACCCCACCTGGGCCTTCCACAACTTCGCCCTGGCCGAGGCGCACGCCGGACGCCCGCTCGGCGCGCCGCTCGACGAGAGCCGGATCATCAACGTGGGCGGCCAGCGTTTCGCCGTGCAGGTCTTTGCACTTGAGACGCTCTACACGCCCATCGCCGCCAACGACGCCGAGACCAACTGGGGCGATGTGCGCCGCATGAGCGCGCTGCTGCGCCAGGGTCCCGCGCCCACGCCTGCCGCGACCAGCACGCCTGCGCGCCCGTGAGCCATGCGGTCACGGCCGCTCGAGCCCATAGCGCTCCAGTGCCTCCTCGTCGGCCAGCAAGGGCTCGCTCGGCCCGTCGTAGGCCAGCGCGCCCTCAGCGAGCACGATGGTACGGGGAAAGACCTCGGCGACCAGGCGCATGTCGTGGGTAGAGACAAGCAGCGCCTGGGGCAGACTGCGCAGCAGGCGCACCAGGCCGCGGCGCGCCCGCGGGTCGAGCCCGGCCGAGGGTTCATCGAGCGCGAGCAGGGCCGGCTCCATCGCGAGCACGGTGGCGATGGCCACACGCTTGCGCTGCCCGAGGCTGAGATGGTGGGGCATACGCTGCTCGAAGCCGAGCATATCGACCTGGGTCAGGGCGCGCGCCACCCGGGCGCGCACCGTAGCTTCGTCGAGGCCCATGTGCAGTGGCCCGAAAGCCACATCGTCGAAGACGGTCGGCGAGAAGAGTTGATCATCCGGATCCTGGAAGACCATACCGACCCGGGCGCGCACATAGCGGATATTCGCGTCACTGAGCGGCTGACCTTCAACCAGCACCGCAGCCTCGTTCGCGCGCAGCACCCCGTTGAGATGGAGGAGCAACGTGCTCTTGCCCGCCCCATTCGGGCCGACCAGCGCGAGTTTCTCGCCGGCGGCGAGGCGGAGCGACACCCCCGCAGCGCGTGGGTGCCGTCGGGGTAGGTGTACTGCAGGTTGCGCAGTTCGAGCAGCGGTGGCGGAATGGCCGGCTCCGTGCCCGGTGACGGTGCTGCGCGGGTCGTAGCGATCACTGGTTGCGCTTTCAACGCCAGTTGGCGAGCAGGACGATCCCGGCCAGCCCGGCCAGGCCGACAAGCAAGATCCCACGCTCCGTGGTGCTCAGCGGGCGGGCGCGCAGTGTACGCAGCTCGCCGGTGAAGCCCCGGGCGAGCATCGCCACATAGATGCGCTCGCTGCGCTCGTAGGCGCGAATGAAGAGCGTGCCGACCATACGCCCAAGCACCGCCGCGCGCCAGGCGAGCGAACCACCGGCGCGCCGGCCCGGCAGCGCCGCAGCGCGGCACGCCCGGGCGCGCAGCAAACGCTCCGCCTCGTCCACCAGGACAAACAGGTAGCGGTAGGCGAAGCTGATGATGGCGACCATCGCCCGGGGCAGCCGCAGCGCTCGCAGGGCGTAGAGCAGGTCGGTGAAATGGGTTGTCGTGGCGAGCAACAGGGCCGCCTGCACCGAGAGCCATGATTTGACCACCACCGTCGCAAAGGCAACCAGCCCGTTGTCGGTGGCGGTGAGCGTGAGCGTGCCGAGCGACACCTGGAAGAGCGGTGTGCCCGGCTGGCTGAAGACCAGCGTCACCGCCACCAGGGCGAAGGGCAACGCCACCACGGCGCGGCCCATGATGGCGCCGAGGCCCACCTCGGCGCGCAGCACCGTCCACCAGAGCAGCGCCGCAACCGCGGCGAGGGCCAGTACCTGCCCCGGCGGGATGAGCGCCAGGGCGAGGATCGTCGCCAGGGTCAGCAGCAGCTTGACCCGCGCGTCCAGGGCGTGGACCGGGCTACTGCCATCGACATAACGATCGAGCGATGAAGCGAGCGACATCTGGTGTCCGGGCTATGCGCTGTTCTGCGCGCGGTCCTGCTCTGGTTCGGCCTGGCCCCGTAGCAGCAGGGTGATGCCATAGACCAGCGCAAAGACGATCAGCAGGCCAATGATGCCGGAGACAATCGTTGAGATCGGCCCATTGAGGCCGGGGATACTGTAGTCGGGCAGCAAGTTGTAGAGCGGATCCTGGGCGCGCGCGAGAAAGCCCTGATCCTCGGCAACCCGCTCCAGGCCGTCGGGGTGGCTTGAGGCCAGCGGCGACAGCAGGGCCAGCCCCAGCGCGATCGCCAGGCCAACCGCCGTCACGGCAACCATGGTCCCGCGGCTCAGGGTACGGCGCAGCGCGCCCTGGTCGAGATAGCCGGCAAGTGGAGCGACCAGGTCGGGGCGGGTAGTGACCACCAGGGCCAGGGCGGCGACGGTGATCAGGCCCTCGCCGATGCCGATGAAGGCGTGGACAAACAGCATTGCCGGGAAGACGACGCCGGCGGGCAGCCCCGAGAGCACCAGTTGCAGCGCGGTGAGTCCGGCGGCGACCATCACCGAGAGCCAGGCGGCCACGAAGCCAGCAACGATCAGGCCCCAGCGCCTGGCGCCGAAGGCGCGTAACAGCGGTATGCCCACCCCGTAGCCGACCGCGGCGGTCGCCACGCCCATATTAAAGATGTTGGCGCCGAGGGCCAGCAGCCCGCCGTCCTGGAAGAGCAGGGCCTGCAGGGCGATCACGCAGGCCATGACCAGCATGCCCGCCCAGGGGCCGAGCAGCAGAGCGGCAAGCACGCCGCCGAGCAGGTGGCCGGAGGTGCCACCGAGCACCGGAAAGTTGAGCATCTGTGCGGCGAAGATGAACGCGGCCATCACGCCCATCAGCGGCACCTGGCGCTCACTCAGCCCGCCGACGCGCCGCACTGCCAGGGCAAGCGCGGCGACCGTCGGCAGCCACCAGAGCAGCGCCACCGGCGCCGTGAGAAACCCATCCGGGATGTGCATGCCAACCAGCAGATAACGCACGATGGACTCGAAGCGCATGGTGGTTCTCCCTTACGTACAGCCAGGATCGTGGAGGTAGTATACTTGATTATCTACGCCTGGCAAGCGCTACGGACGAGCGCATTTCATTTCTCGGCTACCGGCTGTGGACGAGGCGCCCATCGTGGAGACACGCTACCCCATTCCGGCGGGTACGGCCCGTGCCGAGTTGCTGGTGCTCAACTCGCGCTTCATCGGCACGGCGGGCCATACCGCGAGCGTCGCGGCGGCCAGGGCCTTCATCGCCCAGGTTCGCGCCGAGTTCCCGGACGCGACCCACCACTGTTTCGCCTACCTGATCGGCTATGGGGCCAGTGTCACCGCCGGGATGAGCGACGACGGCGAGCCGGCAGGCACCGCCGGGCGCCCGATGCTGGCCGTCTTGCGGGGCGCCGACCTCGGCGATGTCACCGTGGTTGCCACGCGCTACTTTGGCGGGACGCTGCTGGGGACGGGCGGGCTGGTGCGGGCCTACGGCGATACGGTCAGGGCGGTGCTGGCCGTGTTGCCGCGCGGCGAACGGGTCGAGCTGCAGCCCCTGCGCGCCCGGGTGGCCTACAGCGCCTACGCGGCAGCGCGGCGCGCGCTGGAGCAGGAGGGTGCCAGCATCGACCAGGAGGAGTTCGGCGCCGAGGTGCGGATCGTGGCCCGGCTCCCCGCCGACCGCTACGAGCAGGCCCTGACCGGGCTCAGGGAAGCCACCGCCGGCCAGGTGCGCATCGAGCCAGGCTGACGCAACGTCCGTCTCCGGCGATGGGGTTCGGGGCGGCTACCGCCCGACAAGGAGTTCTTCGCTCGCTGGTTCTGGCGGCTACGCCGCCAGAACCAGCGAACCTGGGGTATGGGGCTTGCCCCAAGGACCTTGCACCAGCCCTGGAACCAGCCGGCAGCGTGACGACGGGTATGCTATAATCTGCGCGCCATGAGCGCGCTCCACCCATTTACCGTGCACTTTCCGCTCGCCCTGCTGCTGGCGAGCGGGCTCTTTAGCGTGCTTGCCCTGCGGCGCGGCGAGCCGGGCTGGGCGACCAGTGCCTACCACTGCCTACTCGTCGGCTGGCTGGCCGGTTTCGTCGCGGTGCTGAGCGGCATGCTCGATGCGATGCGCCAGCTGATCGGCCCCGACGCCCCGCGCGACACCAACCTGATCGGCTGGGTCAACGCGCACGCTTTCACCAACCTGGCAGCGCTGGTGGTCTATGGCCAGGCGCTGCTGCGCCGGCGGCGTCAGCCGGCCATTCTGGACGACCCGGTGGCGCGCCGGGGCTACCTCCGGCTGCATACGATCGGCGCGCTGCTGCTGATCGTGGGTGGCTGGCTCGGTGGCCAGCTGGTCTATCGGTTTGGCATGGGGCTTGCACGTTGAGCATTGCCCTACGGCAGTCCAGGACATCTGGCTGGGGTCATCGCTAAGGACCAGAGATGATCGGCGTAATTTCGTATTTCCTGCTCTACGTACTCATGCATGTGTTCCTGCTTGTCCGCTGGTTTCGCTGGCGGGTCGAAGGGCTAGAGCGCCTGCCGCCGCGGCAGGCCGGCGGGATGGTGATCGTGATGAACCACGTCCATTGGGTGGACATCCCGATCATCGGCACACTCCTGCCGCTCTCCTACCGGCTCTCCTGGCTGGCGAAGAGCGAGTTGTTCAGGAACCCGTTTGCGGCCTGGTGGTTCCGCCAGATGAACGTGATCCCGATCAACCGGGGCAGGGGTGACGCCGCCGCGCTCGATGCGGCGGTGCAGGCACTGCGCGACGGGGCAGTGTTGCTGATCTTCCCCGAGGGCCATCGGAGCCACAGCGGGGTGTTACAGCCGGGCCGGGGGGGCGCGGTGCGGCTGGCGATGCGGGCCGGGGTGCCGATCGTGCCCGTGGCGATTGTGGGCAGCGAACACGGGCTCCGTGGCACGTTGAGCAGCAAGCCGGTGCTGATGCAGATTGGCGAGCCGTACACGGTTGCCCCGCTGCCGGGTGATAGCATCCCCCCGGAGCAGATGGAAGCACTGACGACGGATATGATGTGCCGGATCGCCGCCATGCTACCTGCGGAGCGGCGTGGCCCCTATGGCACCGGCTGCAGGAACGTCTCCTCGCTCGCTACGGAACGTTCGGCAACCCAGCCCGCTGCGTCGTCGGCGACCACGCGCCACCAGACGTAGCCGTCGGCAGTGACCGGGCCGTCGCTGATCTGCACCTCGCGGCCCTCGGCGATGCGCGCCACCACGCGGCCATTCAGCCCGGGTGCTTCCCGGGCGCGCAACGGGGCGCCGTTCAGGTTCACGATCCGCGCCCGCCCGCCGATACGGAGCTCGACGGGCGCGGGTGTTGCAGGCTCCGGCGTGGGCACGGGGGCCGGGCTCGGCGCGCGTGTCGGCGGGGGAGCGGGGAGGGCCGTGGCGGCAACCAGGG